>JBJSYX010000035.1:0-14604 GCA_046090005.1 Methylomonas sp.
GGATTAAAGAAACCGGCAGTCGATTCAAGAGGCATACTAATTGATGGAGCAACACTAAATCGCTGAGCATTAGGTCTTGCTGGGTTTAACCGATCTTTAGGATCATAGTGCTCTAGCGCTAACGCGCTATACTGATGATAAAAATAACTAAACTGATTATCCATTGCGACATTAATCGGCAAATTAGCAAAATCATGATTTAGATTAAGATTCACTCTTGGTAAAACATCATATGGCATTAGCGCCTTATTCTCAGAATAATATTTATCAACCGATTGATAATGCTGGATACCGGTCGAAAAGGCGACATTAGGACGAGCATAATTCAAAGAGGCAATACTGGGCAAATAACTGCTGGTTTGGAAACCTAAGGCGTTATTAAGGTCGTTGAAATAACGATTATCTGAAACATAATTCAAGTCCATCATCGAACTTAAATGCGATGTCAGCGTTCTTTGATCTTTTAAGGACGCAGAATAACGCGCCTTATTCAGAATCTCATCGTTAGGCATATATTCGGCACCAAAAGTCCCTTTCGATGAATCGGTCATATAACGGAATTTTTCCCGCAACATGCCACCGCGTTTAGCTAAATAACGCGGGGTGACAATCATGTCGTAATTAGGGGCGATGTTCCAATAAAACGGCACGGTCGCATCAAAGCCGTTCCGTTGACTGGCACTGAAATTGGGCGCTAACAAACCGGATAAACGTCGGTTGTCAGTAGGGAATGAGATATACGGGGTGTAAAGAATCGGCACCCCTTTGAATTCTAACCAAGCATTTTTAGCAGAACCTTGACCGGTTTCACGGTTAATTTTTAAACGCTCGGCATGTGCCATCCAATCCTGATTACCAGGAGGGCAACTGGTGAAAGCTGCTTCGTTATAGCGTGTTAAAGATTTGCTATCTCGATAGACTACATCAGCTGAACCGCGCAAAGGCGCCTCCGCAGCAATAAATTGTGCTTTTCTTAAACGCGCTTCGTCTTTATTTAAACTTAATGAGGCTGTATCACTCGCAAATGCCAATTGCTGTTCGCTATAAATCACATTGCCTTGCGCATCCATCGTGTCAGCACTGTTATCGTAACTGGCTTGATCAGCCAACATGTGCTGATCAGCACGAGTTAAGTCAACATTGCCAGCAAAGCTCATGACGTCGCCGTCGAAAATTTCAGATGAATCGGCATTAATCACGGTTTCTGCTTTTTCACGAGCATCTTGTGAAATTGACTTAACTTTTCGCTTCTTAGCGCCCCAAGTTTGGCAGTTTTGCCAAGGGTCGCTATCAAATTCAGCCCGTAACGTTTGGAACGTTCGTTCTTGAGCTTGATTGAAAGTCGGGGTTAGGAAATAAGCATTTTGTGCCGTTGCGATAGTTGATACTTGTTTTGCTTCGCCCTGAGGATCTGGCCCGACCAAATTACAATTCCAACTTTTACTATCGCCACTCTTACAATTCCAGCCAGGAACACTACCGGCACTTGCGGTATCTGCTGATGGTTCACGATTAGGTAATGGTTTTTTTTCTTCTGCCGCCACTTTAGATTTTTCGTTAATCTTGATGTGCAGTTTTTGTGAATCGATGACTAATTTTTCAGCCAGCTTTTCCGGCAATGGCTGCTTAGCCTGTTGAATAATGGGCTGGACAATCGGCTGTTCAATAGGTTTGACAGTCGGTTGCGCTAATACAGGTTCTGATTTAACCGGCGGGCTAGGTAAATTATTTGTTGGTTGTACCGTTTGAAGCGGTGCTTCTATCACCTTCATTTGTGGTTTTTCGACCGCGACTGTTGGCGCTGATGGTTTAGCTGAATCAGCAGAAGCGGGGCCTTGATTTAAACAAGTCCATTCACCATTTTGACTCTGCTCACAATTCCATACAGCATTGCTGGCGGCATTCGCCGCTCCCGAAAAAAACGATATTGCTAACCAAATTTTTGAAAACCGAAAATTCATATCTGAGAGAAGGCGGCTAAATTAACTTAGCAGATTGGAAATCGAATAAAATATCCGCATATTTTACCTTAGGTTGACTTGCAAATAATAAATAATGTACTCCTCTGATACTGACCCGCGCATCTTAGCCCTTAGCAATTGGCTGACCGACCAAATTAAGCTTGATATTCAAAGCCTTGAACCAGCCTCTAGCGATGCCAGTTTTCGACGTTATTTTCGAATCATTCATAATAATGGCCGCCATATCATCATGGACGCACCACCCGACAAGGAAAATACCGAACCCTTCATTAGGGTTGCCAAGCTATTTGCCAACGCTAATCTACATGTTCCCGCGATTGTAGAAATTAATAGCGCACAAGGTTTTTTGATGCTGGAAGACTTGGGTAGCAGTTGCTTGCTCGATAAAATCAACTCAACCAACGCGGACAGCATTTACAGACAAGCATTAGATAGCTTGTTGCAATTACAAACTCAAGTTGCGATTAGCGATTGCGGTTTGAATCAGTACGACCAGCCATTATTAGAGCGCGAACTCGGTATTTTTTCTGAATGGTTTCTCGACAAACTACTTGGGATTAGCCTTCCTGAGTCGATAAAACAGCCATTACACGCGTTACTGATTAGTTCAGCACTGGAACAACCACAAGTTTGTGTCCACCGCGATTTCCATTCTCGGAATTTAATGATTCTGGACAGCAACTCACTGGGAATTATTGACTTTCAAGACGCTGTGATTGGTCCGGTGAGTTATGACTTAGTCTCCCTGCTCCGCGATTGTTATATCCAATGGCCAGGACAACAAGTCGAACAATGGGCGCATACTTATTATCAACGCTTAGTATCAGCAAATTTAGTGTCGGTCGAATTTGACCAATTCAAACGCTGGTTCGATTTCATGGGTTTACAACGCCATTTAAAAGCGATCGGCATTTTTGCTCGCTTACATTTGCGCGATGGCAAATCTAATTATTTAGCAGACATTCCCCGCACCCTAAGCTACGTCAGCGATGTCAGCAGAAGCTATCCCGAGTTTTCGGCGTTTAGCCAATTCCTAGAAACCGCTATTTTGCCAGTTTATCCAAGCAATCTATGAAAGCGATGATTTTAGCCGCCGGTCGTGGCGAGCGTATGCAACCACTAACCAACACCACCCCAAAACCACTCTTAAAAGTCGCGGGTAAGCCACTGATTGAATATTGCATCGAAAACTTAGTCGCGGCAGGATTTACCCAATTAGTGATTAACTTATCTCATCTGGGTCAACAAATTCGCGATTATTGTGGCGATGGTCGCCAATGGGGCGCTGCAATCAGCTATTCCGATGAAGGTGAAACCGCTTTAGAAACTGCTGGAGGGATTGCTTATGCCCTACCCTTGCTTGGCAATCAGCCGTTCTTGGTGATTAACGCTGACATTATCTGCAACTATCCTTTGGCAGAATTACGCAACAAAAGCTTCGATTTGGCACATTTGGTTTTAATCGACAATCCACCCCACCACCCCCAAGGCGATTTCAGCTTAAATCAGCATTTACTAAGCGAAACCGGTAGTGAAAAATTCACCTTTAGCGGCATCGGCATTTATCATCCCGATTTATTCAAAAACATCAGTTTTGCTCCACTGAAATTAAGACCAGTGTTAAATCGAGCGATGCAAGATCAGCGAATTAGCGGGGAAAAATTCGATGGCTTATGGATGGATATTGGCACGCCACAGCGTTTGAGCGAAATTGAAGCGGTTTTATTAGCCAATTAAGCTACCTGCATTCACAGGTAGCTTTAAAACATCGCTAATTAAGGATTGCTTGCAGCCGCTGTACATGTAACAGGTCTAACCGCATCTGCTAAATTAGATGAACAAGCCCAAGCACCATCAGCAGCGGTATAGGTAAATGTCACGGTTTTATCGGCAACTTTAGGATTGACGCCTTTAGATGCATCCACAAAAGTCGCCACTAAAGTACAACTAGTCGCTGCACCAGTAGCATCGATTTTAGCCACATATTTGCCCGATCTAACCGCACCTTCCAATATCACACAGCCTTTTTCAGCGCCGGCTTCGCTAACGCTTAAACCGATCGGTGTTTTCAAGCCATCCAACAAGGACATTGCCTCAGCCACCTGCGCTTTAGCTACATAATCTTGATAGGCGGGAATCCCGATTGCGGCCAAAATACCAATAATAGCCACTACAATCATTAATTCGATTAAGGTAAAACCTTGCTTTAGTTTTTGTGTATTCATTGTATTCCTTGAGTTTTTTCCTGTTAACGACAACGCAAGCGTAGCAGATTATCTTGGAAATAATCCCTAATCGCTTATTTACCGTGCTTTACTCTACAATATTCATGGTTTTTTCGTCCATAGGCTTAGGCTAAAATGCCTCTCGCTTTATTTAACCCATTCCAATATTGAGGATAGAAAATGGCAGAATACAGAAAGTACAAATGCAAAACCTGTGGTCATATCTATGACGAGCAACTGGGTGACCCAAGAAGTGGCATCGCTCCAGGCACTCGCTGGGAAGATGTGCCAGAAGATTGGGAATGCCCAAGATGCGGCGCGGTTAAATCAATGTTTAACCTCATGCGTTAACTGATTTAAAGTGACAAAAAAGGGCGCAGTTTGCGCCCTTTTTATTTAGCCTATAGAACTACCAACCCGCCCCCATCTGCTTAAGCTCGTCTTGAGCAGAGCTATTACCTTGCTCAGCAGCTTTTCTAAACCACAGCAATGCTTGTTGCTGATTTTCCTCTACACCATCGCCATTAGCAAACATAAAGCCAATTAAATACTGGGCATTGCTATTACCTTGCTCAGCTGATTGCTGCAGCCAAACTAATGCATCTTGATAATTTTGCTCGACACCAAACCCCGCATAAAAACACAATCCCAAACGAAATTGCGCATCGTGATTGGCTTGCTCGGCAGCTTTACGAAACCAAATAAAAGCTTTGATTTCGTTATCTTCAACACCAATGCCATTAGCATACATAAACCCTAATACCGTTTGAGCATTGGGATTGCCATAATCAGCTGCTCTACGAAAATAATTAAAGGCTTCGGTAAAGCTTTGCTCTAAGCCGTTACCGTTGAAATATCGCTTCCCTAATTCCATTTGCGCATTAATGTCGCCTTGTTTTGCCAAACCGCGCAATTGGCTTTCGCTCATCGCAGCTAACACTACAGCATTATCTGATGCCATCGGCAACGCCAATGATTGAAAATCAAATACCGGCATTCGGTGCGGTTTAGCAGGCGTTTTTGGCTTAGTTTGTTTAGGCAAAATGCCACGACTTTGGTCATACTCAGCACGCGATTCAGGATTCGATAACACCCGATAGGCTTCTAAAATATCTTTGGTTTTTTGCGTGGCTTCATGTTTATCGCCGTCATATCGATCAGGATGATAAATGTGAATCAAAGCCTTATAAGCGGCTTTAATCACCACATCTTCAGCGCTATCGATAATGGCTAGAATTTGGTAATAATCTTTTTGCATTTGAACAAGTTGGAAATCGGTTTTTCAATCGCTATTGTTACAGGCAAACTGCAAATCAGCTAACTTAAAAATAAAAAAGGGCGCTTAGCGCCCTTTCTCTGTGCAAATAATTTAAGCCAGCTTGGCTTTGATAAAGCTAACAATATCGGTAAATGCTACATCTTGGCTTTCTTTATCCATCCGACCTTGATATTCAACAGTACCAGTATCCAATCCACGATCACCCATCACAATCCGATGCGGAACACCGATTAATTCCATATCAGAGAACATAAAGCCGGCACGCACCTTACGATCATCTAACAAGACTTCAATCCCAGCATTCAACAAATCTTGATACACTTTTTCGACCGCTTCCACCAAACGATCTGATTTGTGCATATTCATTGGACAAATCGCCACTTGAAACGGTGCCAACTCATTTGGCCAGATAATGCCACGCTCATCGTGACTTTGCTCAATCGCTGCCGCCACGACACGAGAAATACCGATACCATAGCAACCCATAATCATGATTTGGTTTTTGCCAGCTTCGTTGATAATCGAAGCATTCATAGATTCACTGTATTTAGTGCCTAACTGGAAAATATGACCCACTTCGATACCGCGAGCAATAGTGATTTCACCGTGGCCATCAGGACTAGGATCACCTTCCACCACAACCCGTAAATCAGCAACTTGTGTTGGCAAAGCCAAATCACGTTCCCAGTTAGTGTTTTGATAATGTTTGCCATCTTGATTTGCACCGCAAATAAAATCAGCCATCACCGTTACGCTACGATCAGCAATCACAGGGATTTTCAAGCCAATTGGACCAATTGAACCAGGCTTACAACCACAAGCCGCCAAAATTTCAGCATCGCTGGCTAATTGTAATGGCGACAAAATGCCGTCGATTTTTTCCGCTTTGATGGTGTTCAGTTCATGATCACCGCGCAATAACAGCGCCACTAAACCTTCCTCTTCACCTCTGACAATCAAAGTTTTTAAACATTGTTGTGGGCTGACAGCGAAAAACTGACTGACTTCATCAATGCTGTGCTGATTGGGTGTATCCACCAACACCATCTCAGCAGTCGGCACGGGGCGTGTACCTTGTGGCATTAAAGCCTCAGCTTTTTCAATATTCGCCGCATAATCGCTGGCGGTTGAAAAGGCAATCGCATCTTCCCCAGAATCAGCTAAAACATGAAACTCATGCGAAACCGCACCACCAATCGAGCCAGAGTCAGCAATCACCGCTCTAAATTTCAAACCAAAGCGATTAAAAATACTGCTATAGGTTTGATACATGACTTGATAGGTTTGATTTAAAGAGTCTTGATCCAAATGAAATGAATATGCATCTTTCATCAAAAATTCGCGTGAACGCATGATGCCAAAACGTGGCCGAATTTCGTCACGGAATTTGGTTTGAATTTGATAATAGGTAATTGGCAATTGTTTGTAACTTTTGAGCTCATTACGGGCCAAGTCGGTAATGATTTCTTCGTGAGTCGGACCTAAGCAAAAATCACGATCATGACGATCTTTCATTCGCGCCAATTCTGGGCCGTATTTTTCCCAACGACCAGTTTCTTGCCACAACTCAGCCGGCTGCAAAGCCGGCATTAACACTTCTAACCCACCCGCTTTGTTCATTTCTTCGCGAACGATGTTTTCAACTTTACGCAACACACGCAAACCTAAAGGCAACCAAGTATAGATACCTGCCGCCAACTTGCGAATCAAGCCAGCTCGTATCATCAGTTTGTGGCTGGCTATCTCGGCGTCAGCCGGTATTTCTTTAACAGTACTAAGTGGAAATTGAGAAGTGCGCATAGCTTGCCTTTATCTTTGGATTATCAAAAAACCGTTATTTTACCTTTTAAATCACTAAAACATCGACTGTAAAGCCCACGCAACCTCGATTTAACATCATTTAACCACAATGTTTTTTAGCTCTAGTTACAATATTTATGTGATTTATATTTCCAAAATCAGATCAACACCGAGACATCTGAATGATTAAAGTATTACTAGTAGACCATTACGAATTGATTAGAAGCGGCATTGAATCACTACTAAATTCTGTCGAAGACATTGAAGTCATCGGCGTATGTGATTGCGGTGAACAAATATTGAACATTTCCGCCAAACAAACTCCCGATGTGATATTGCTAGACATTAATATGCCTTTATCTGGTATATCCGAAGCTTGCAAGCAAATTGTTAACCAGTCACCTTCCATTAAAATCATTGGTTTATCGATTGATAGCGATGGACCAATTCCTCAGAAAGCACTTCATTTAGGTATTGAGGGGTTTATATCGAAAGGCTCACCGGTTAGCGAAATGATTAAAGCGATTCGTTTGGTCGTCTCTGGTAAACGCTATCTGTGCAAAAACATTGCTAACAACATTGTATTTGCAACTTTATTAAATGTTAAACCGTCGCCATTTTCCAAGCTATCGAAACGAGAATCAGAAGTGATGAAAATGATTCTGCAAGGCAAAAACATTCAAGAAATGTCACAGTTCTTAAAACTGAGCGATAAAACGATTAATACCTATCGCTACAGGCTGTATAGCAAACTAGCGATAAGAAACGATGTTGAGTTAACTCGTTTAGCTATCAAATTCAATTACATAGAAGAAATGATGTAGGGCTTGAGAAAAGCCCTAGCAGAACTAAACCAAGTGTCGAGCTTTTATAAACGCTTCACGAAAATCTAAAAATACCGGTTGCTCAGCTTGTAACAAAGTTTGCAACAAAGTTTGTTGCAGCTGGTATTTCACATTGCCAATCGCCAAAGCACCCACACCCACCGCATCGCTTTGAGTCGCTTCAACTAATGGCGCGGCAAAATCTTTGACTTTAATCCCTTCGATGCCTGATGGCGGGACAGCATTAACATCACCCGCTACTTTCAGTTGTTTAGCTTGAGCCAGAACGGCGGCATTTAATACCCTAACCCCCGCTTTAGCGGTACAAAATACGATGTCGGCATCAGCAATCAAAGCCGCTTTTTCTTCATCATTTCGTGCTGCAGCGCCAGTCAATTGTGAATTGAAGCGACGATTGTATTGCTTAGCAGTATCATTGGCTGAATCAACAGACAAATGATCAACCAAAGCAGTCTGCGCACCTTGCAACGAGGCAATCACCCCTGTCGCAATACCGACCGGACCTGTGCCACCAAAGACCAAGGCTTTACAATCGGCTAACGCTTTGCCATGTTTATCTTGCAAGGCTTTTTCAACACAGGCCACCAATGCTGCCGCCGTTGTAAAAGCACCGCTAGGATCAGCTAAAACAGAGACCTCAAACGGTGCAACCATTGCCGGTTTACAGGCTTCGAGCATTTCAATCGCTAAACCAATATCACGACCACCAATGAAAATAGCGGTTTTTTTTACCCCCGCAGGCCCGCGTGAGAAAATCACGTCTTGGGTTAAATTTTGGATACTATCCAATTTAACCCCAGCGTAAGGCATCAACACATCAAACCCTGCATCCAATGCCATATTGACATCAAATGGGCTATTGTTTGGCATCGGATCAAACATGTGCAAGATGCTACGTTTTTGCATGATTTCTTTCCTTGTATTGATAGTAGGCTTAAGCTTTAAAAAGCGATTAACGTGGCGTTTTAATAAATTCACGCGCCACTTCAAATGCGTGTTCAAAATGCAAATACAATGGTTTTTCGCTTTCTAACATTCTTTTCAGCAACCGACTTTGCGCTTGATATTTAATATTACCAATCGCTAAAGCACCAATACCGACCGCACCACTGATTGAACCAGCAATTGGCTTGCCATTATCAAACGCATCAACACCGGCAATACCAGCAGGTGGCACAGCGTTAACGTCAGCAGCCACTTTTAATTGTGGTGCAGAAGCGATTAATTCAGCGCTTAACAACTCAATACCCGCAGCACCAGTAGCAAATACGACATCAGCGGTTTTGATGTATTCCGCTTTGTCAGCATCAGCGCCAGCAGTGATGGTGATTTTGCCATCACCAAACTCTTGGCTACACAATTCTGCCGCACGCTCAGCTCTGTCTAATTGTCTACCAATAATTCTGACGTTAGCACCTGCTTGAGCAGAAATAACCGCCGCCGCTTGACCAACGGGACCTGTACCACCGAGAGCTAAAATGTTTTTGCCTTCTAAAGTTGTACCAAATTTATCAGCTAATTCTTTTTCAACCGCCGCAACCATACCGGCAGCCGTAGTAAAGGCACCACTTGGATCTGCGAAGACAGATACTTCAAAGGGTGGCACCATGGCGTTTTTTGCGATTTTCAACATATCCATCGCTTGTTTGGTTTCGCGACCACCGATAAAGATACCGGTACGCACTAAACCTTTTGGACTTCTTGAGAAAATAGCGTCTTGCACTAAACCTCTGACTTCACTTGGCTCAACATTGATGTAAGGCACAGCTGAAATCCAACCAGCATCAATCGCCATATTAACGTCGAACGGGCTTAAATTTTTTGCTGTAGTCAGCATGTGCAAAATAAAGGGTTTTTCCATGATTGCCTCTTAAAACTTGATTTAGAGTAAGTATAAAAGAAAAGGTAGACTGACGACAGTAAGCCAGCCGACCAATATCTACGATTAAAATTTATTTGAGATTGTCCGGTATATGCGGCTCAAGGGTGTGATACATCAATTGATGCATCCGCGGATTACCAACGATAATATTGCCCGACTGCAAGTATTTGTCATTAAATGCAAAATCAGTTGCAACACCACCAGCCTCTTGCACCAACAACACACCCGCTGCAATATCCCACTCGCTAACACCGGTTTCCCAATAAGCATCTAAGCGACCGCAAGCAACATAAGCCAAATCCAAAGCCGCTGCGCCAGCACGTCGAATACCGGCAGTATCGGCAGTCAACGCACGAAACATATTCAAATAAGGCTCAAGATTTTCTTGTTTTTTAAACGGGAAGCCCGTGCCAATCAAAGCACCACGCATACTATTGTGTTTAGCGACGCGAATTTTACGATTGTTGAGCATTGCGCCACCGCCACGTTCGGCAGTAAACAACTCATCACGAAGCGGGTCATAAATAACACCCAATTCCAATTTGTTTTTATTTTTCAGCGCGATAGACACGGCATATTGTGGAAAGCCATGCAAAAAGTTGGTGGTTCCGTCTAAAGGATCAATCACCCAAACATAATCATTACCTTGATGCTCGCCGCTTTCTTCAGCAAGAATGGCGTGATCGGGAAAAGCGGTACGAATCACTTTAATAATCTCATGCTCAGCCATACGATCAACTTCTGAGGCGTAGTCATTACGGCCTTTTTGATCGATGTGGACATTATCGAGATTTTGCGATGAACGTTGAATTAGGTCGCCAGCATTCCGCGCAGCGCGGATGGCAATATTAAGCATTGGATGCATAGATCGAATTGTAAATGAGCAGTTAGAAAACCACGATAGGATAACAAATCTTTTGCTAGAATCGCCGCTTTTTTAGCCAACGAGCCACAGCTGTGCTATCGAATTTTAAAGTCGTTCTGGTCGAAACCTCGCATCCAGGCAACATCGGCGCAGTTGCGCGGGCGATGAAAAATATGAATATGAACCAGCTTCGACTGGTCACCCCTAAACATTTTCCTCACGCAGATGCCACCGCGCGTGCTTCCGGCGCAGATGATGTTTTAAAACACGCCAGCATACATGCCAGCCTGCAAGAAGCGATTGCTGACTGCCAAATTGTTCTAGGCGCCAGCGCCCGAGATCGAACCATTAGCTGGCCATCCTTCACCGCCCGCGAATGCGCCGAAAAATGGCTTAACGCCCCCCAAAAACCAAATATTGCTTTAGTGTTTGGCCGCGAAAACTCCGGTTTAAAAAATCACGAACTGGATTTATGTCATTTTTTATTGCGAATTCCTTGCAATCAAGAATACAGCTCGCTGAATTTAGCCGCTGCCGTACAAGTAGTGTGTTACGAATTATTTATCGCATCTGGACAAGAATTAGTCAGCGAAATTGGCGACCAAGGCGAAGAACCGTTAGCCAGCGCTGAACAAATGGAAGGTTTTTACCAACATTTGCAACAAACCATGGCCGATATTGGCTTTCTGCAACCCGAACGCTCAAAATCCATCATGCGCCGTTTGCGACGAATTTTTAACCGCACCCAGCTCGACACCAAAGAACTCGACATCCTGCGAGGCATCCTGCGCTTTTCGCAAAATCATAATACGAAAAACTAAGCCCTATAATACTTGACCAAATTACTAGGTTTATTTATAGTCGCCCTACTTAAACTAGGTTTTATGGGGCTTATGATGCGACTCACCACCAAAGGACGTTATGCAGTAACGGCAATGCTAGATTTAGCATTTCACAGCCAAACCAAACCGGTTACGCTAACCGACATCGCCACACGTCAAACCATCTCCTTATCGTATCTGGAACAATTATTCGCTCGCCTCCGCAAAGCTGGCATGGTTAAAGGCGTCCGAGGTCCTGGCGGCGGTTACACCCTCAGCCGTCCAGCCAAAGATATCAATATTGCTGAAATTATCGAAGCAGTTGACGAGCCAGTTGATTCAACTAAATGCGGTGGCAAATCGAATTGTCATAATGACCAACCTTGCTTAACCCATGATTTATGGATGGGCCTCAGCGAACAAATCCGCGCCTATTTAAAACAAATCAGCCTAGGCCAATTATTAGAACGCGATTTGGTCAGCGAAGTAGCAATCAGACAAGGTCAAGAAATTGAACAAGTGATTGGTTTTCAACCTATGCAGGAAAGAAAATCAGCGTAAATGATCTATCTCGATCACAACGCCACCACCCCGCTCGATCCGCGGGTACTCGAAGCGATGTTGCCGTACTTAACCACTTTGTACGGCAACCCTTCCAGCCTTTATCGACTCGGTCGAATCGCCCGTAGCGCCATCGACACCGCCCGAGAACAACTCGCCAGCCTAATTGACACCAACCCAACCAACATTATTTTCACCAGCGGCGGCACCGAAGCCAATAATCTGGCCTTAGCCAATGCAGGTAATCAAAAGGTCTGGATTTCAGCGATTGAACACCCATCAATCTTTGAATTTGCCGAATCCCTCCAGCAACCGCTTTCAAGACTAAGCGTTGATTGCACAGGCTTGATTGATTTAGACAAATTCGCCGCCACCATCCAAAGCGGTGATTTTGTCTCGATCATGTTGGCTAATAACGAAACTGGCGTCATTCAACCCATCGCCGAAATCGCTGAAACATTAGCAAATAAAAACATCATTTTTCACACCGATGCCGTTCAAGCTTTAGGCAAAATCCCCTTATCGTTTAAACAACTTGGGGTACAGATGATGAGCGTATCTAGCCACAAAATTTACGGCCCCAAAGGTTGTGGTGCGTTGGTGGTTAGCGATGGCATCCGCTTACAAGGTCGTCAACGTGGTGGTGACCAAGAGCGGGGCTTACGAGCAGGTACTGAAAACGTCGCCGCAATGGTTGGTTTTGGCAAAGCCGCCGAATTAGCCCAACAAGCATTCAGCGAACGTAGCGAAAAATTGTTAGCCCTAAAAACGCAATTGGAACAACAACTACTCAGTCTGCCCAATTTAGTGATTTTTTCCGAACACAGCCCACGCCTACCCAACACCGTACAATTTGCCATCGAAGGCTTAAGCGGTGAAATGCTACTAATGCAGCTGGATCAAAAATCCATCGCCGTTTCCAGTGGCTCGGCCTGTGCGTCTGGCTCAGAAGCAATTAGCCCAGTTTTAGCGGCGATGTCGATAAAACCATCACTCGCCAAAGCCGCGATTCGTGTCAGCTTGGGCAAAGACAACACCGAACAAGAGATTCATCAATTTGTCAGTATTTTAAAAACCTTATTGAGGTAACCCCATGAGCATTACCATTACCGAAAGCGCCGCCCGCCAAATTCAAAAACAGCTGCAAAAACGTGGCAGTGGCGTTGGCTTAAGATTAGGCGTTAAAGCGTCAGGCTGTTCCGGCTACGCCTATGTACTGGACTACGCCGACCAAGTCGCTGAAAACGAACAAGTATTTGAACAATACGATGTCAAAGTCTTGGTAAAAAACGAGGATTTGGACAAATTAAATGGCATTGAACTCGACTATGCCAAAGAAGGATTTAACGAAGCCTTTAAATTCAACAATCCGAATGTAAAAGGCATGTTTGGTTGTGGCGAGAGTTTTGCGGTTTAAGACTTAAGAACAGGTGGTTCGCGATTTGCGAACCACCTGACAACTAGAACGATTTATTTTTTAACATCAGCAGGCGCAGGAGCCGCTGGTTTGTTACCAGCACATTTACCTTCAACCGCTTTTTTATCAGCCGCTGGAGTTGCAGGCTTCATCATTGCCGCACCGCATTTGCCTTCGCCACAAGCACCGTCTTTCATTTTAGACGCGCCATCAGCCGCAGCACCGGCTTCCGCAGTTTGCATATAACCTGCGCTCAAATCTGACAACGCAAATGGATTGCTTTCCGCTTGAACTGCAAACGGTAATAAAGACGCGCCCATTGCCAATGCCAAAGGGGTTTTATAATTTTTCATAGTGTTCTCCTGATCATTTTTATAAAAATCTACACGGGCCAAGCGCCCACCACCTCAATCTTGCGACTGGCACTATCCCAAAAAAGCCTTTTAAAGTAAAGCCAAGCACTTTGCCTAACCCGTCCTCAAAAAGCTACCACGCAAATATGCGAAAATCAGGATTTTCGGCAGTATACTGCCGCATCCTCTAATCATCCGACGCTATCAATATGAACAACACACCAGAAATCGCCCAACTCGGTGCCGAAGTTCTCCGCCAACCCGCGCAAGCTATCGACAACTTCAATGACCCACAGTTCCAAACCTTGATTAGCAACATGCAGCAACTGATGGAACAAGGCAACGGCGTTGGCATTGCCGCCCCGCAAATTGGCGAATCTTGGCAAGTGATTATCATCGCTTCTCGCCCGACCGCTCGTTACCCAAAAGCACCAGAAATGCCAGCCACGCTGATGGTTAATCCAAAATTTGAAATACTCGACGCCAGTTTGATTAAAGACTGGGAAGGTTGTTTAAGCGTTCCGGGCATCCGCGCCTTGGTGCCACGTTACCGTGCAATTAAAGTCAGCTATCA
>JBJSYX010000036.1:0-2173 GCA_046090005.1 Methylomonas sp.
CTGTCGAATACAGCCAAGCCGAGCCAGTGCCTAATGAAATCAAAGTATCCATATTGGCTTGTTTGACTTGGATTAATTTGTAGGCGCTTTGAAAGAAGTGGCCACCGGAATAAAACAGCACAACCAAGGTCAGCAAGGAAATAAGCGGCCAAAATCCACGTCCTTGTACGGTGTTGATGGCTGGGAAACTGTGTTCGCCCAGCATCAAAAACAAACCTAAAGCGCCAGCAACACTGGCTTTAATCATTAACTGCCGATAATGCTGTTGTTGCTGAAGTTGTTCGTCTTCGGGATCTTCCAAGCCTTCCATTACGGCGGCATCATAGCCGCTGGCTTTCAGGGCTTGTTTGAGTAAATCAGCGTCTAATTGACCGGTGACGGTGGCCGAATGATCGGCAAAATTAACGCTGACGGTTTCCACACCCGCAACCGCTTGCAATGCCGTTTCGACAGCCGCAATACAGCCAGCACAACGCATCCCGAGAATTGATAATCGGATAGTTTCTGAAGTTGTTGGGGATGTGGTATTCATATAAAGGCCTTAGTCTTCGACTTTAAAACCAGCGTCGATAATCGCGTCTTCAATCTCATCCGCATCAATTTGGCTAGGTTCATAAACCACTTCAACCCGTTTTTGCTGATGCGAGGCTTGTACCGATAACACGCCCTCTAAAACCGATAATTTATTAGTTAAGCTGGATTCGCAGCCACCGCATTTCATACCTGTGACATTCAGGACGATAGTTTCTGACATGGTATTCTCCTTTTAAAGCTGGTTGATTGACTCAGATAGACTCGACGTAAAATTACTGAACATGATATAAGGCGAGTCTAATCTTCATCATAGTTCAATGCCTGTTAGTTCGTAAACTAGCGAAGCGACGTTCGTAACCTTAATCTTTAGTGTATCGATGAATCTGAAATCAATTTTTCTCGTTTTAAGCTTATTAATCAGTCCGCCATTATTCGCTGATGGCTTGGGACAACTTAACCCTGAACAGTTACAAAGCCTGCAACAAAGCCAGAATGCCTTGATTGTTGACGTGCGAACACCAGCTGAATGGCAAGCTTCGGGGGTTATTGCTAATAGTCAAAAGCTGCAAGGTTTTGATAGCAACGGTCAGTTTGATGCGGATAAATGGTTGTCGGATTTACAGAAATTAAAATCGTCTGCCGAACAGCCAGTGATTCTGGTGTGCCGTTCCGGTAATCGCAGTAGCAAAATCGGCGAGATATTAGCGCAACGCGGTGAGAAAAATATTTACCACTTAAGCAATGGCATCCAAGGTTGGATGCAATCTGGCTTGCCTGTGAAAGCCGAATAATCTCATTGATTTTTACCATGTCTTTACAGTCGATTCATAACCAAACGATTGCCCTTGCCGGTTTAAGCCAAGCTTGCTGGCTGGTCAATCAATTAGCCACCACTGGCTTGTGCGACAGCCGCGCTTTTGATGCCAGTTTAACCAGTTTATTAAAAATCGATGCCGACAGCGTGCTGGATGTTTACGGTGACTTAGGCGGCATTAAACAGGGCTTGTTACAACTTGATCAGCAATTAAGTAGCAAAGCCTTGAGTAGCCCTGAACAAGTTCGCTATGCCGGACAATTAGTGCATTTGCAAAAACAATTGGCTAATCGCCCCGAAATGCAGAAAACCATTTATGACGGCATGATTCGCGCCCAAGCACAGGCCGAACACTTTGGCATTTTGCATGAGAATGTTTTGGCTAATTTTGCTGATATTTATCATCAAACTATCAGCACCTTGCAGCCGCGCATTATGGTGATTGGCGATCAGCAATATCTAAGCTCGCCGTTTACTGTCAATAAAATCCGTAGCGTGTTGTTAGCGGGGATACGTTCAGCACAGTTGTGGCGTCAATGTGGCGGCAGTCGTTGGAAATTGATTTTCACCCGTAGCAAACTGCAAGCGGAAACCCGTTTTCTTTTATCAAAACTGTAAAGCCATGCCTGAATTACCCGAGGTTGAAACCAGTCGGCGCGGCATTAGTCCGCACATCGTTGGTAAAGTATTTAAAAACGTCATTGTCCGTCAGCCGAAATTACGTTGGCCAGTGCCCGATAATTTGCCAGCCTTGCTAATCGGTCAAACCCTGCAAAATGTCGAACGGCGCGGTAAATATCTGCTGTTAAATGGCGTGAACGGCAG
>JBJSYX010000037.1:0-2739 GCA_046090005.1 Methylomonas sp.
CCAAATGTCCGTCCAGCCCGATGTTGGTAACTGAACTTTAGCTTTAAAAAACTCAATCGCCTGACTAAACGGCAACAAAGCAGGATTCGTATCAACCACCATCAACCTCGCTACGCCCCGCCAAATTCGCCGCAGCCATCCCCAACTGCAACGACTGCGCCCAGGCGCGGTTATCAACCGTCAACGCCTCCATTCCCGCAATCGCCTCATCAAATGACCCCGCATCAGCCACCGCCGCCGCAATCTGCTGAATTAACGCCTGCTCATGCGGCACACACAAAGCCGCCAATTGCTGACTATAAGCCCCAACCACATCACCCGCCGCCGCTTTCTGCGATGCTAACGCCACCAACCGCGACAAGGCCGCATTCGCCACCGGCGCACGACCCGCCACATTTAAAATCACCGCCTTATTGGGCGCACTGCCGCTAATGCTGGGCAATGGGGTTGGCTCGGAATTACGGCATCCCTTAGGCATCACCATGGTTGGCGGTTTATTAGTCAGTCAATTGCTGACCTTGTACACCACGCCGGTGATTTATTTGTGGATGGATAACGGTGCAAAACGGCTTGCCAATTGGCTAAAGCTCAATCAGCCAAGCGCAGCGGAAGCCGATGACGAGGAGCTAATTTAATGAATTTCTCAGCGATTTTTATCCAGCGTCCGGTTGCCACCAGCTTATTGACCTTAGCGATTGCTTTGGCGGGCGGCTTGGCGTTTTTTAATCTGCCAGTATCGTCGTTACCGCAGGTCGATTTTCCTACCGTCAACGTCCAAGCCCAATTGCCCGGCGCCAGCGCCGAAACTATGGCCGCCACCGTTGCTACCCCGTTGGAGCGGGCTTTAGGCCGGATTGCGGGCGTCACTGAAATGACCTCCAGTAGTTCGCAAGGCTCAACCCAAATCACCTTGCAATTTGATTTGGCGCGTGACATCAACGGCGCTTGTCGCGATGTGCAAGCCGCGATTAATGCTGCTTCCAGCATGTTACCGACTGGCATGCCGAATCGCCCGACTTACCGTCGCGATAATCCTGCCGACTCGCCGATTTTAATTTTGGCGTTAACTTCAGAATCACAAACTCGCGGTCAAATGTACGATGTTGCCTCGACGATTTTGGCACAAAAAATCTCGCAATTACCGGGTATCGGCCAAGTGCAAATTGGCGGCGCGGCCTTGCCTGCGGTGCGGGTCGAGTTAAATCCCAACGCGTTAACCAAATACGGCATTGGTCTGGAAGATGTGCGTAACACCATCACTCAAACCAATACCAATCAACCGAAAGGGGTGATGGAAGACGGCAATCAACGCTGGCAAGTTCAAGCCAATGACCAAGCGCGTAAAGCCGAAGATTATTTACCGCTCATCGTTAGCTATCGCAACGGTTCGCCTGTAAGAATTGCTGATTTGGGCAATGTCGAAGACTCGGTGGAAGATTTGCGGAATACCGGTCTGAAAAATGGCAAGCCTTCAGTGTTGTTAATTTTGAGAAAACAACCGCTGGCGAATGTGATTCAAACCGTTGACCAAGTGCAAGCCATGTTGCCGCAGTTACGGGCAGCGATTCCTGACAGCATTGAACTCTCGGTGGTGGTAGACCGCTCTTTGACAATCCGAGCATCGATTGCTGAAGTCGAACACAGTTTATTGATTGCGATTGTGCTGGTCATTTTGGTGGTGATGCTGTTTTTGCGCAATTTCCGTTCAGCATTAGTACCGATTATTGCGATTCCGGTGTCGTTAATCGGTGCTTGTGGCGTGATGTATTTTTTAAATTACAGCTTGAACAATCTGACTTTAATGGCACTGACCATTGCTACTGGCTTTGTGGTCGATGATGCAATTGTGGTACTGGAAAACACTAATCGCCATATAGAACAAGGGGTTAAACCATTTAAAGCCGCAATGTTAGCCGCCAAGGAAGTTAGTTTTACCGTGATTTCGATGAGTATCTCTTTAGTCGCGGTGTTTTTGCCGATTTTGTTGATGGGCGGCGTGGTTGGGCGTTTGTTTAGGGAATTTGCGGTGACTTTATCGGCTTCGGTGCTGGTATCGTTGCTAATTTCTTTAACCGTTACCCCGATGCTTTGCGCCCGTTGGCTGGAAAAGGAAACCCATCAACATGGCCGATTTTTTACCTTGATAGGCAATGGCTTTGATTGGTTACAAACCGCTTATCAAACTTCGTTGCGCTGGGCATTGAACCATAGTCGCATCATGATGCTGATTTTGCTGGCCACCATAGGTTTGAATGTTTATTTGTATGTCAAAATCGATAAAGGTTTTTTTCCTAATCAAGACGGCGGGCGTTTATTGGGTGAAGTTCAAACCGACCAAGGCGCTTCATTTTGGTCATTACAAAAAAAATTATACGAATTATCAGATTTACTTCTTAAAGATCCAGCGGTTAGCAATGTCGCTGGCTTTGGCGGTGCTGGTGCAGGCACTAATAGCGCCAGAGTGTTTGTGGTACTGAAACCGCATGATCAACGCCCACCGATCAATGAAGTGATGAGCCGATTGCGTGCGCAAGTAGGGCGGATTCCGGGCGCTAATTTGCATATGTTTCCTGCGCAAGAATTACGAATCGGTGGCCGACCTTCGTTTGGCTCCTACGATTATGCTTTGCAATCCGATGATTTGGCGTTATTGCGGGAATGGCTGCCGAAAGTGGTCGCGGCTTTATCGAAACTGCCACAACTGAATGATGTCAGCACCAGCCAGCAAGACAAAGGTCA
>JBJSYX010000038.1:0-3280 GCA_046090005.1 Methylomonas sp.
CAAAAAACACCGCGTCAGCTTTACCGACCTGAAACAAAATACCTGGCTGAAACAATAAACAAGCATGGCCAAAATCCAAGCTCTATCGCCCATTGATGGCGCTGCGCTGGGTAGTTTTACGATTACCCAGCCGGAACATATCCAGCAACAATTGCAATCGGCTAAACTCGCTGCAAGCGCATGGGGGCAGTTAAGCGTGAAAGCCCGTTTGCAAAAATTGGCGCCGCTGAATCCTTTGTTATTGGCTAATCTGGATCGGATTTGCGACACCGTCTGTAAAACTAATGGCAAAGTCAGAACTGATGCCTTGTTAGGCGAGTTAATTCCGATTTTGGAATTACAGCGTTATTACCAAAAACACGCCGTTGCGATTTTAAAACCACGTAGTGTTTTTAGTTCGCCGCTGACCTTCCCTTTTGCCACCGCCAAAATTGAGCGTCGGCCTTTTGGCGTAGTGGCGGTGATTTCGCCTTGGAACTATCCGTTTCAATTAGCCATTTCGCCCATGCTTAGCGCCTTGATTGCTGGCAATGCAGTGATTTTGAAAGCGTCGGAGTTAAGTTTGCCGGTGGCGGAATTATTACTGAGTTTGTTCGCGGAACTGGATTTACCAACAGGATTGGTGCAAACGGTGACCGGCGATGGTGAAACAGGACAACAATTAATTACCGCTGGCCCTGACTTGGTTGTGTTTACCGGCAGCTTGAAAACTGGTCGCGCCGTGATGCAAGCCGCCGCGCAACATCCGATTCCGGTGCTACTGGAATTGGGCGGTAAAGATGCGATGCTGGTGTTTGCTAATGCCAATCTGCAACGGGCTTGTCAAGCGGCTTTATACGGGGCGTTTAGTAATAGCGGCCAAGTCTGTATGAGTATCGAACGCTTATATGTTGAGCAAACTTGTTTTGAAGGATTTTTGCAATTATTACTAAGCGAAGTAGACAAATTAACCCTACAAGGTGATTTGGGCGCGATGAGTTCGGAACAACAATTTGCGATTCTGCAAGCCCATTATGACGATGCGATTGCTCAAGGCGCGAAAGCTTCCGGCCCTTTCCAGCGTGACGGTCATTATCTAAAGCCTATCGTGTTATGGAATGTGAATCACAAGATGCGGGTAATGCGGGAAGAAAGCTTTGGGCCATTATTGGCAGTGATGGCATTTAGCGACCAAGCCGAAGCGGTACGTCTGGCGAATGATAGTGAATTTGGCTTGAACACCAGCATTTGGAGTCAAAACCTAGTTCAGGCTGAAACGGTTGCCCAACAATTAGAAGTCGGCAATTGGGTGATTAACGATGTGATAAAAAATGCCGGCCACCCTGCCCTGCCTTTTGGTGGCGTGAAACACAGCGGTTTTGGCCGTTATCGTGGCGCGGAAGGCCTACGCAATTTTACTTATCCAGTGTCAGGCTTAACCAATCGTAGCCGCTTAACCAAAGAGCCGAACTGGTTTCCGTATCATCAACAAGGCTATGAACAATTTAAAAGTTATATGGATTTTGTTTACAGTCAGGACTCGCTACTCAAACGCTTGAAGCGCAACTGGCCGGCTTTAATGGCTTTTCGTCAATATGCTGCCATCGATGTGCAACAGAGCTGGCAAAATTTTAAACAACTGCTGCCTTGGCAACGGGATTATTAATATGAACAACAAACGTGTCGTCGTAATTGGTGCCGGCTTGGGTGGGTTATCCGCCGCGATTGCCTTGGCTTCTGAAGGCTTTGCTGTGGAATTGGTCGAGAAAAACGACAAAGTCGGCGGCAAGCTGAATATCATGACCAAAGACGGATTTACTTTTGACTTAGGCCCGTCGATTTTGACCATGCCGCAGGTCTTTGAAGCCTTGTTCACCCGAGCTGGCAAAAATATGCACGACTACGTTGGCATCGAAACCGTCACCCCGCATTGGCGTAACTTTTTTGAAGACGGCACGGTGGTCGATTTAACCCCTGATGAACAAGCGCAGCGCCGTGAGTTTGAGAAACTAGGCCCACAAACCGCTGATGAATTTGCCCGCTTTATGGCTTATTCAAAACAAATTTCTGATGCAGTGGAAGAAGGTTATTTTGCCAAAGGTCTGGATGGGTTTTGGGAGCTGATCAAGTTTTACGGCGTGCGCCGCAGTTTGCAGAACTTTGATGTGTTCCGCAGCATGGATCAAGGCGTCAGACGCTTTATTTCCAATCCTAAACTGGTGGAAATCTTAAATTACTTCATCAAATATGTCGGCTCATCGCCCTATGACTCACCCGCATTGATGAATTTATTGCCACATATTCAGGCTGAATATGGCTTGTGGTATGTCAAAGGCGGCATGTACGGCATGGCGCAGGCAATGGAGCGGTTGGCGATTGAGTTGGGCGTAACGATTCGTTTTAACAGCGAAGTCACCCAGATTGAACAGCAAAACCAACGTGCTACTGCGGTGAAGCTGAAAGATGGTAGCGTGTTAGCAGCGGATATTGTGGTATCGAATATGGAAGTAATTCCGGCGATGCAACAATTGCTTAACAGCCCAGCCAAAGCGCTGAAAAAAATGCAGCGTTTTGAACCCAGCTGTTCGGGCTTGGTGTTACATTTGGGCGTCAATCGCATTTATCCGCAACTCGCGCATCACAATTTCTTTTATTCCGATCAGCCAGTGCAACATTTTGATGCGGTGTTCCACAAACACACGTTGTCAGAAGACCCCACCATTTATCTGGTTGCACCTGTCAAAACCGACCCCAGCCAAGCGCCGGCAGGTTGTGAAATTATTAAAATCCTGCCGCATATTCCCCATCTTGACCCAGAAAAACCCCTATCGGCGGAAGATTATCTGGCTCTACGAGAACGGGTGTTGATTAAGCTGGAGCGGATGGGTTTAACCGATTTACGCCAACACATCGTCACTGAAGAATATTGGACGCCGCTGGATATTCAAGCTCGGTATTACTCGAATTTGGGTTCCATTTACGGCGTGGTCGCGGATCGCAAAAAGAACTTAGGCTTTAAAGCACCGCAACGCAGTCATGAATTAAGTAATCTGTATTTTGTCGGCGGCAGTGTCAATCCCGGCGGCGGAATGCCGATGGTGACGATGTCAGGGCAGTTGGTTAGGGATAAGATTTTGGCGGATCTTAAAACTAACTAGAAACTTTCCTGCTACCTATTGATTTTGTTATCTGGTGTTTCGGAGTGGGTCATTATTCTCCCGTCTGCCGCGCCGAGCACTGAAACTTTTACTGGGAACAGCCCGTTAGGGTCGCCGCAGGACGCGGCGAGTTGGCAAAGGGA
>JBJSYX010000039.1:0-7894 GCA_046090005.1 Methylomonas sp.
TAAATCACCGCGATGGGCGTATTTTTGAAACGGCACATTGGCTTGTTGGCAATAGGTCATAAATTGCGCTTCCGACAAGCATTCCGAGGCGTAGCGATGGTTGGCGTTGATTTTAATCACTGGCCCTTGGTTGATGATGATTTTATGGTTAGGTTCGTAAGCGGCGGGATAGCTTGGGTGATAGGCGTGAGCCATGTCAGCGCTGACCATAAAACTGTTGGCGAGTGTGCGCTGATATTGATCGTGGTTGAGTGCTTGGCTATTGGCGATGCGCTGTAATACATCAGGCAAGAAACTGCCCGCCGCACCTTTGCAACTTTCGCTGCCCACTTCTTCATGATCGAATAAAGCGCACACCAAATTATTGCCGCTATTTAAGCTGGCATGGTCTAACAAGGCGCTTAAACCCGCATGGCAGGAGGCGAGATTGTCTAGCTGGCTGTTGCAGTAAAACTCCTGATTTGCGCCCCAAAAGCTGCCTTTTTGGGTGTCATAAATGTTTAATTCCCAGCTCAAAATCTGTTCTGCTTCAAGATCGGCTTGTTTGGCTAACAGGCTTGGAAAATCGTTGGCGGGTAATTGTTGCTGAGTGGCTGACAAAATCGCGGCTAAATCAGTTTGTTTATTCAGCTTTAAGCCGTCTTCGTTAACCGCGCGATTCATGTGTATCGCTAGATTCGGTAAGCGTAGCAAGGCTTGCGGAAAACAGACTAAGCGGGTAGCGATGCAGCCATCGGCTTGGCGATAGGCGACACGTCCGGCCAAGCTTAAATCGCGGTCGGTGAAGGTGGCTAAAATCGGCCCGCCATACACTTCTACCGCCAAGCGTACCAATTGGTCGCCGGCAACCACTGGGTGAGGCTTGACGCGTAACCCCGGTGAGTCGGTATGGGCGCCGATAATTTTAAAACCATTTTCTGGTAAGGCTTTAGTACCGACCACAAAAGCGACAATCGACGAATCATCGCGAATCACATAGTAACGACCATTGCTGGCGAGTGACCAACTGTTGGCTTCTAACAAGCGTTGAAAGCCTAGATTTTGCAAGCGTTGTTCAATCGTCGCTACTGCGTGCCAAGGGCTAGGGCTGCAATCAATGAAATTCAGTAAATCGGTAACGGGTTGCTGTGGGTTCATGGTTTCTCTTGTAAATCGATAGCGACGGAATTGATGCAATAGCGTAAGCCAGTCGGTTCTGGGCCGTCGGTAAAAACGTGGCCTAAATGGGCGCCACAAGATTGGCAGGTGACTTCAACCCGGCGCATCCCGTGGCTAAGGTCTTGATGTTCATCCAAGCTATTAGCGTTAAGTGGCACAAAGAAACTGGGCCAACCGCAGCCGGAATGAAATTTGCTTTCGGAAGCGAATAAAGGATGACCACAACAGATGCAATGATAAGTGCCGGTTTTGGTGCAATCGGTGTATTTGCCGGTGAAGGGGGGTTCAGTGCCTTTTTGGCGGCAGACGTGGAATTGTTCGGGCGTCAGTTTTTCGCGCCAGTAGTGGTCGTCGTGTTGGCTGGTCATTTGAGCATCCTTAGGTTGTTAACTGTTGAGGTCAATCATACCGTGAAATGCGGGGAATATTGGTGAGGGCTAAAAAGCTGGGTAACGCCGCTGCGCTACCCAGTTAATCAGGTTTGCAAATTAGTTTGCAGTTGAGCGGTAGTATTCTAACGCAGCTGCTACACCGCTACCGGCAGTGATATTGATGCCACTGTCCAATAACGCCATTTCTACGCCAGCAATTGCGCCTAATAAAGATACGTCGTTCATATCGCCGATGTGGCCGATACGGAATACTTTGCCTGACAAGATGCTTAAACCAGCGCCTAATGAAATGTTGTATTTATTGAAAGCGATGCTGATCACGTCACGAGCGTCTTTATCTTCTGGTACGACGATGGCGGTCACGGTGTCTGATTCAACACCCGCTTCAGCGCAAATTTTCAAGCCCCAAGCAGCAACTGCACGACGAACACCTTCGCCTAAGCGGTGGTGACGCGCGTAAACGTTGTCCATGCCTTCATCTAACAACAAGTCCAAAGACGCGCGTAAACCGTGCAACATCGGTGTTGAAGGTGTGTAAGGTGTGTAACCGTCTTTGTTGGAGTTGATTTGGTCTTGTAATGACAAGAACGCGCGGCGTGAAGTTGACGTTTCGGTCGCTTTCAAGGCTTTTTGGCTGAATGCCAAAATCGCTAAACCCGCTGGCAACATAAAGCCTTTTTGTGAGCCGCTGATTGCGCCATCAACGCCCCAATCGTCCATGCGGAATTCGATACTGGCAATCGCGCTAACGCCGTCAACGAACAATAGAGCAGGGTGGTTGGCGGCGTCCATAGCGCCACGGATGCCAGGGATGCTGCTGGTAACGCCAGTTGAAGTTTCGTTGTAAGTTGCCAAAACCGCTTTGATTTCGTGGTTGGTATCTTGTTTCAAACGCGCTTCCAAATGATCAACTGGAATGCCTTTGCCCCATTCAACTTCATGTACTTCAACGTCAAAACCTAAGCGTTTTGCCATTTCCATCCACAAGTGTGCGAATTGACCAATACGATAAATGATGACTTTATCGCCTGGGTTTAAGCAGTTGGTTAACGCTACTTCCCAGCCAGCGGTGCCGGTTGCAGGGAATACGAAGCATTGGCCGGTTTCAGTGCGGAATACTTTTTTCAAGTCTTGCAAGATTGGCGCGAACAATTTAGGGAAGATCGGCGAGCGGTGATCTTCCATCGGCAGGTGCATCGCGCTCAAGATTTCGTGAGGGGTATTCGTTGGACCTGGAATAAATAAGTGATTGCGACCCGCCATGGGGATTCTCCTATATAAAAAGTTTGAGCTACTTAAAATCGCGGGATGGTGTCATATTTACTGGCTTTGGGCAAGTTGTTTACCTGTAAATAGCTTGTTAGCCTTGGTTGGCAACGATTGACATTGTTAGCCCTGAAAGTAAAATGAACGGTTCATTATTTTAGCCTGGGCCGAACTTTGCTTTAGCTCATCAATCAGTTAGGAAATTACACATGAGTCACACACTATACGAAGCTAATGCCCAACGTGTACAGCGCTGCGAATTAGCGGTTCCGGGTTCTAACCCTGATATGTTCGAAAAAGCCCTAAACAGCGGTGTGGACTTTGTATTTCTTGATTTAGAAGATGCGGTTGCTCCAGATGACAAATTGCAAGCGCGTAAAAATGTTATCCAAGCGATTAACGATTTAGATTGGGCCGGTCACGGTATTACCTTGTCAGTGCGTATCAATGGTTTGGATACCCAATATATGGTGCGCGATGTGGTTGATTTGGTTGAACAAGCGGGTTCTAAAATCGACACTATCTTAATTCCTAAAGTCGGCGTATATGGCGACGTTTACATGGTTGAAGCCATGTTAAACCAGTTGGAAATGCAACAAGGTTTGAAAAATAAAATCGGCATTGAATGCTTGATTGAAACTGCCTTAGGCATGGCGAATGTTGAAGATATTGCTAAACAAGGCGCTATCGGCGGTCGTGTTGAAGCCTTGCATTTTGGTGTGGCTGACTACGCTGCCAGCAACCGTGCTCGCACCGTCAACATCGGCGGTTTAAATCCAGATTACCCAGGTGACCAATGGCACGCAGCGATTAGTCGCATGACAGTTGCTTGCCGCGCTTATGGTTTGCGTCCTATCGACGGCCCATTTGGTGACATTAAAGATCCAGAAGGCTACAAAGCCGCTGCTCGTCGGGCTGCTGCGTTAGGTTGCGAAGGTAAATGGGCGATTCACCCTTCACAAATTGCGTTGGCTAATGAAGTATTTACCCCACCAGCCGCAGAAGTGGATAAAGCCAAACGCATTTTGGTGGCTTTACAAGAAGCCGCTGCCCAAGGTAAAGGCGCTGCCGCATTAGACGGTCGTTTAATCGACGCCGCTTCTGAGCGTATGGCCAATAATATCGTTCGCGCTGCCGAAGCGATTGCCGCTAAAACCAAATAATCAACATCTAGGTTGGGTTAGCGATGGCGCTAACCCTATCACCTGTTTTTAATTTAAGAGAGAAGTCATGGATATTCATGAGTACCAAGCGAAACAGCTATTAGCCGGATATGGCGTCAAAATAGCCGAAGGTGGTCTGGCTTATAGTCCAGAAGATGCAGTACAACGTGCTCGCGAAATCAGCAGCAATGTTTGGGTGGTGAAAGCACAAATTCACTCAGGCGCACGCGGCAAAGCCGGTGGTATTAAGGTTTGTAAAACCCACGAAGAAGTTAGCCAAGCCGCTGAAGCTTTATTAGGCAAACGTTTAGTCACTCACCAAACAGGCCCTGCCGGTAAAGTGTGCTTACGTTTATATGTTGAAGCGGGTACTGACATTGCCAAAGAATTGTATTTCAGCTTGTTAGTTGACCGTGCTCAAGAGCGTATTGTCATGGTCGGCTCTGCTCAAGGTGGGATGGACATTGAAGAATTGGCCGAAACCAATCCTGATGCCATCAAAAAAATCTATATTGAGCCAGCCGTTGGTTTGCAAGATTTCCAAGCCCGTGAAATGGCGTTTGCCTTAGGTTTAGACGCCAGCCAAATTCAACACGCAGTTAAAACCATCCAAGGTTGTTACCGTGCGATGCGTGATTTAGATGCCAATATGCTGGAAATTAACCCATTAGTGGTTACTGGTCACGGCGAATTGATTGCGTTGGATGCCAAAATGGGCTTCGACGACAACGCTTTATTCCGTCGTCAAAACATCTCGGAATTACGCGATAAAACCCAAGAAGACCCACGCGAAATGGCGGCGGCTGATCGTGGTTTGAGCTATGTCGGTTTAGATGGTGACATCGGCTGCATGATTAATGGTGCAGGCTTGGCGATGGCGACGATGGACATGATTAAACTAGCCGGTGGTGAACCTGCTAACTTCCTTGATGTTGGTGGCGGCGCTTCTGCAGAACGTACCGAAAAAGCCTTCCGCATGGTATTGGCCGATGACAATGTTAAAGCGATGTTGGTTAACATTTTTGCGGGTATTAACCGTTGCGACTGGATTGCCGAGGGTGTGGTTCAGGCGGTGAAAAATATCGACATGAAAGTGCCGTTAATCGTGCGTTTGTCGGGAACCAATGTTGAACAAGGTCGCAAAATTATTCAAGAAAGCGGCTTGCCTATTATCACCGCCGACACTTTGGCCGAAGCTGCTGAAAAAGCGGTGCAAGCACGTAACGAAGTCGTCGCAAGACAACAAGGTTAAGGAAACGACATGGCAATTTTTATCGATAAACAAACTCGCATCATCGTGCAAGGTTTCACCGGCAAAATCGGCACTTTCCACGCTCAAGACATGATCAACTACGGTTCTAATGTGGTTGGCGGTATTACCCCAGGCAAAGGCGGCCAAAAACACCTTGATCGTCCTGTGTTTAACACCGTTAAAGAAGCGGTTGAACAAGCCGGCGCGGAAGCCAGTATCATTTTCGTGCCACCAGCGTATGCAGCGGATTCGATTATGGAAGCAGCCGAAGCCGGGATTAAATATTGCGTAGCGATTACCGACGGTATCCCTACTCAAGACATGATGAAAGTTAAAATTTACTTGAGCCGTTTTCCTAAAGATCAACGCATGGTTCTAACCGGCCCAAACTGTGCCGGCACCATCAGCCCAGGTAAATCTATGCTAGGCATTATGCCAGGGCATATTTATATGCCGGGTAATGTGGGTATCGTTGGACGTTCAGGTACTTTAGGTTATGAAGCCGCTGATCAAATGAAAGCTTTGGGCATTGGTGTTTCAACCTCAGTGGGTATTGGTGGCGATCCAATCAATGGTAGTTCACACCGCGATATTCTCGAAAAATTTGAACAAGATCCAGAAACTAAAGTCGTGGTGATGATTGGCGAAATCGGTGGTCCTCAAGAAGTGGAAGCCGGTATTTTTGCTAAAGAACACATGACTAAACCAGTGGTTGCTTACATTGCTGGTTTAACCGCGCCAAAAGGCCGTCGTATGGGCCACGCGGGTGCGATTATTTCTTCAAGCGGCGAATCTGCGGCAGAAAAAGTTGAACGCTTGCAAGAGCTGGGCGTTACCATCGCACCAACCCCTGCTGCAATGGGTGAAACGGTCGCGAAAGTATTGGCGAAACTGTAAACACCTAAGTTTTATTGATAGTCCCAAGCCCGCTTCGTGCGGGCTTTTTTATCCACGCATTTCTTGTCTATTCTGATTCATGCAATCCATTCAACTGGTTAACCATCTACCAAGCTATCAATCTTTAAACGACGAGCAAAAGTCTATCGTTAAGCTGTTTGCATTAGCTTATGGCTATATTTCGCTGACCAGTATAGGCAAAGCTTTAGCGCGAATTGGCATTGATGACGCTGGTAAACCACTAAAGCCCGAGTCACTGAAAGTGCGGTTAAAACCGTTATTACAGGCCGAATTGCTAGAAGAAAATGCTAAACAAGGCCAAGTGCGTTGTAGTCGTTGGTTAGCGGAAGTGGTGGCCCGTGAGTTAGTGACTAAGCAACAGTTTGAAACTTATCTGCAAGCCTTGGAAATACCGACACCGATTGGTGCTTATTTTCACCGCTATCTTCATGCTGAAGAATGTGTTCGTGATGCGCGGTTGGCTTTTTATCGCGGTGAATATGACAAAGTCAGCACTATTTTGGCGATGGGCAAAAACTTCGTCAGCGCATTACCATTAGAGGCTGATTTGTATTTGCAGTGGTTTGTCAATCCGCTTGATGTCGATTGGTTTAAGCACAATCATCCCGTTATTTTGTCACAGATGGCGATGTTTCTTGCTTTGCATCAACAGCTATACCTGTACGCCGATCCTGAACAAGAACAATTTTTTAATCAGCAGCTATTAGCAAATAATGGTGCTTTGCAGCCATTGCTAAAACTGAACGTTTTAGAGTTGCAGTTATTACATGGCGAATGGGAGCTTGTTGAGCAACAATTGTCGAATGAGCTTGACCCAGAGTTACAAGCGCTTGCCGCGACCATAGTGTTTTTAAAAGGGGATTCCCAAACTGCTGTTGGGCAGTTTGAAAAAGCCTTAGCGGGTTTGCGAAAACAAAGTGGTTCACGAACCAGTTATTTTGAAGGGATATCAGGTGTTTTTTATCCCTTGGCTTTGCTAAAAATTAATGATAGATCCCAACAATCCAAGCTCAGTACTTTGCTTAATCAAGCTTATAAAGGGAATGGGGATTGGGTAGCTATATTTTCTAAGCTGCAACAATTTCAGGCTTATCTTCAAGGCGATTTGCAGCAACGTACTCATCTCCTCAGAGATGACAGCGATTATGTGATCAGCAGTGGTTTCAAGCTTAGTGGGGTGCCAAACACGCTACGAGTCGCACCATTAATGCTGCAAGTATTGTCGATGCTGATTAAATTCTGGGTCAAAACCGAGAACGTCAACCAAGTCTTGCCGCTTAGTCAAAAGCTTTATACCCATTTACGCGATAACGGCTTTGTTTGGCCGGCTGCTGAATTAGCCAAAATCTTTATCGCTATCGAGCCGCGTAAAGCCTTGCAATGGGATGCCAGTTTTTTTAATCAAGGCAAACAAGCTTTGGCTGATCTTTTCGTCAGTCGTGCTGATTGGGAATTGGCGTTAGATGCGCTGTCGAATTTGCCCAAACAAGATAAAAAAACCGATGCAACCGTGGTGAGCGAAAGGCCGACTCGCTTGGTTTGGTGGCTGAGTTACAATGATTACAGTCATACTCTGACCATAGAGCCGCGTGAACAAAAACAACAAGCTAAAGGCAAGTGGACCAAAGGTCGTTTAGTGGCTTTAAAGCGTTTGCATAGCGAGCGCGATCAGTTTGATTATCTAAGCGAACAGGACCATAAACTCTGTGACCAAATTAAAGAGTTTCGTGATCACAGTTGGTACG
>JBJSYX010000040.1:0-2368 GCA_046090005.1 Methylomonas sp.
AAATTTATTGCCGCCAAACGCGGTGATACAGCGGTTGCCAGTGCCGTGATTGTGCCGATTGTGTTTAGTTTGCGGGAGTAAAACGACCAATCGTTGCCACGTTGTACGTCACTGCCATTAAGTTAAGGAAACAGACAAAATGTAGGGTCGAATTTATTCGACCTGTTGGCCTTGATGAGAGCCCAAAGGCGAATAAATTCGCCCCTACAATTGCTTAACTTAATGGCAGTGACGCGGAGCGTGGGAACGATAATTAACTTAATAAAAACTCAGGAGATTTTAAATGCCACACCATATTGACCCCAATATCATCATTGATGCGACTTTATACACTTTGCTTGCTTTCTCTGTGATTACTTGGGTTTTGATTTTATTCAAAATCTGGCAGTTTGCTAAAGCGGGTTATTACAACAAACAATACAGTGCGGCGTTTTGGGAAGCGGCAGATTTAAAAGCAGCAGCTAATTTACCCGAAGATAAGGCCCGTGGCGGCAAAGCCAGAGTGGCTGAAGCGGGTTTTGCTTGGTTGTCGCAGTTGGCGCATAGCAAAACCGCGATTAGCTTGAAGTATCGTGGTGAGCCTCGGGACTTATTGGAGCAAACTTTGCGTAGCCAAAATCAAGTCGAGCAAAATCGTATGGAAGTGGGGTTAACCATGTTAGCCAGCATCGGTAGCACGGCGCCATTTGTGGGTTTGTTTGGCACGGTTCTCGGAATTATGCACGCTATGCATGAAATTAGTGCCAGCGGTTCTTCTAGTTTAGAGGTGGTTGCAGGCCCGATTGGTGATGCTTTGATTGCCACCGCAATTGGTATTGCGGTAGCTGTTCCGGCGGTATTGGCCTACAACTTTTTCATCCGTCGCGCAAAACAGCACCGTGCTACACTGGAACACTTTGTTGATGGCTTTTTACATATTGCGTTTAGCGATAAAGCTTAGGAGAGGAGAAGATGGGCTTTAAAACCAATGCCGATGACGATGATGCGGTTAGCGAAATCAATGTCACGCCTTTAGTCGATGTTATGTTGGTGCTGGTGATTATTTTGCTGGTGACCGCGCCGTTAGTGACGCAATCGGTTAATGTCACGCTACCGAAAACCGCCGCTTCTAAGCCAGATATTCCCAAAGAACCTTTGCAGATAGAGATTAAGGGCAATAATTGCGACATTAATGCTAAGGCCGAAATTAGTTTAAATAAAACACCGATTAGCAATCTTAGCGCCTTAGAAACCACGTTGATACATGAATTAGAGCAGAACCCTGATGTCGCGATTCATCTATGGGGCGATGAAAATGTCAGTTATGCCAAGGTCGAAGAAGTCGTCACAGCAGTAACTAATGCTGGAATTTCGAAAATTTCATTTGTGACGATGGAAAAGTAAGGCTGCAAATTTGCTTAAATTGTTTTTCGTACATACAATAAATGAAGATCATTTTTGATCCGACTAAAAATAGTATCAATATTGCTAAACACGCTGTTCCATTAACATTAGCGTCAGAATTGGATTGGGATAACGCTTTAATTTGGCCTGATTTGCGTAGTGATTATGGTGAGCAACGTATGGTGGGTTTGGCGTTACTGGATTCGAGATTATATTGTGTGGTTTTTACTGAACGCGGCGAAAGTCGCCGCATTATCAGTTTACGTAAAGCAAATGCACGAGAGGTGAAACGTTATGTTGCTGAAGACTAAATCGGGTCGTCAAGTTGAATTACCGACTGCTGAGGAAGATGCGGCTATTACTGCTGCGGCAATCGCGGATGCTGACACAGTGCTGTATAGCGATGAAGAATGGCAGGCAATCAAGCCGCTGGTTCGACGTGGAAGACCGCCGGCTGAGATAACAAAAGAGCGAATTACAATCCGTTTATCTCGCGATGTAGTTGAGCAATTTAGAGCGACTGGTGATGGTTGGCAAACCCGTATCGATTTTGCCTTACAAGAGTGGTTAAAAGAGCATTCGTTGGCGTAATTGCTAGTAACTCTTAGTCTTTGATTTTGTGATGCCGTAGGAATCGCTTAGTTTCTAAGCGATTCCTACCGGAGTAACAAAACAGTTGGTTTTGAAAGCCTTAATATCAATGGCTAGTGCTTAATCCGCTAACTGTTGAATCCCGTCCAAATACCATTTGGGTTGTGAACTGTTTTTAGGTTTGATGAAGTGCCAGACTTCGCGAACTTGTTCAACCGCTCCGTCGTCTTCGCGCATTAAGCTATCAAATAATACAGTTGCTTCTAAATCGTTACCAACTTCGCACGTCAAACGGCAACAATAAAACTGAAGTGTTAAAACTGCAATCTGAGTTATTGGAAGCCCGCGAAGTCGGTAACGATTTAGAAGCAACTGTATTATTTGATAGCTTAAT
>JBJSYX010000041.1:0-2644 GCA_046090005.1 Methylomonas sp.
CCCGAGAAAACGCCCGCTTAAATCACTTGGACAATGTTGAGTTTCATGTTGCGGATTTAACTAAAGATGTTCGTGACCAAGCTTGGAGCAAACATAAGTTCACCAAAGTGTTGCTGGATCCGTCCAGAGCCGGAGCGTCAGAAGTGTTGCATAACTTTAAACATTGGCAGCCAGAGCGAATTGTTTATGTGTCTTGTAATCCATCGACTTTAGCCCGTGATGCCGGGATTTTGGTCAATGAATTGGGTTATAAATTAGTGAAAGCAGGGGTGATGGATATGTTCCCGCAAACCGGTCATGTCGAATCGATTGCTTTGTTCGTGAAAAAATGAAATCCAGTTGTGACTTTTATTTAGATATTTCGATTACCGATCAGCGTTTGTTGGTGATTGACGGTCAACAAGTGGTCGCAACTTATTCGGTTTCCACGGCAAAAAATGGTCCCGGCGAATTAAAAGGCAGCGAATGCACGCCAACCGGTTGGCATCAGATCCGCGCCAAAATAGGCGATGGTGCGCCGATTTATAGTGTTTTCGTAGCTCGGCGGCCAACGGGGGAAATTTACAGCCCTGAACTGGCTGAGCAGTATCCAACACGCGACTGGATTCTTAGCCGAATTTTATGGCTGGGTGGTTTGGAAGTGGGCAAAAATCGCTACGGCAAGGTGGATAGCTCTTGTCGTTATATCTACATCCACGGTTGCCCCGATCAGGAAATGCGTGGCGAACCGGCTTCGCATGGCTGTATCCGAATGCTGAATGCCGATGTCATTGCTTTATTTAATCAAATCAAAGCAGGTTGTAAGGTGTGGATTCATGTCTAATCGGCGGGTGGTATTGGGGATTGAATATGACGGCACCGCTTATGCCGGTTGGCAATGGCAAACTGGTCGAACCACGGTACAAGGCGAGCTAGAAAAAGCGCTGAGCAAAATTGCCAATCAAGCGATTACCGTTAATTGCGCTGGTCGTACTGATGCTGGTGTTCATGCCTTTGAACAGGTGGTGCATTTTGACAGTCCCGTCGAACGCGATTTACAAGCTTGGTTGATGGGGGGTAATAGTTATTTACCAGATGATATTCGGATTATTTGGGCGCAACCCGCGGTAGCGGATTTTCATGCGCGTTATAGCGCGATTGCCCGTTGTTATCGCTATGTGATTTTGAATCGACCGATGAAGTCGGCGTTGCTGAAAACCCAAGCGACTTGGTGTTATCAGCCTTTAGATGCCGAAAAAATGCACCAAGCCGCGCAGTTATTGTTGGGCGAACACGATTTTTCGTCATTCCGCGCCCAAGGTTGTCAGTCGGTTAGCCCGAACCGCATCATGCACTTTATCGAAGTGTATCGCCAAGAGCAGTTGGTGATTATCGACATTTGTGCGAATGCGTTTTTACATCACATGGTCAGAAATATTACCGGTGTGTTGATGGAAATTGGCATGGGCAAACAGCCGATTAGCTGGGCAGCGGATTTGTTAACCATCAAAGACCGCTCGCAAGCCGCAGCCACTGCACCGCCTTACGGTTTGCATTTGTTGTCAGTGTTTTATCCCGAGCGATATGGCGTCGGCAAGCATCCTTTATTTGAAAAACTGCCGAAAGACGCTAAACGCTTTGATTAAAGCAGCTGGCGTCGGTTTGTGTTCATAGGGTATTTAAACTAGAATTGCCGGCCTTTTTAGCGAAAGTCTGGCGAAAAATTTCCGCTTGAACTACTCTTCTTTTTTTACAGTGTGACTGAATTTGTTGATGAAACATAAATCTTTGCTTGCAGTAGCGACTTTATCGATACTTTTAACCGGCTGTAGTTTATTCTCCAGTTCCGATGCGGAAGTAACACCTAAAAAAGTACAGCCTAAAAAAGCTGCCGCTAAAAAGGCATCACCAGCACCAGCTGTTGCCAAAAAGCCTGCGCAACCCGACCCAGGAACTGGTACGGCCACTTATGCTATTGACGATGGTAAAAGCGGTTTCAAAGTTGAATCAACCATGCCGACTTTTCAAGGCGAGTCGTTGATGCCTCAACCCGCTCAGTCACCATCTCAAACTTTTGCACCGACAGTCAATCAGCCGGTGATAGAACCGACCATTCAGACACCTGCGCCAGTACAGCCCCCCGTTGCCCCTCAAGTACCGACGATAACGCCGGTGACACCCTCGCCAGCAGCGACTGTAGCAACCGTTGCGCCAGCGATGTTATCTATCAATGTCGAAGAAGCGACTGTTCCTGCCGGAACATCGCCAGCGGTGGTGGCTTTAATCGGTGAGGCAGAGCGTAGTCGCGGTCGTGGTGATTTAGATGGCGCGGTTGTTATTTTAGAACGGGCTTTACGCATTGATTCCCGTAATCCGACCCTAACTTATAAATTGGCGTTGCTACGTTTAAAACAAAGCAAACCGCAATTGGCAGAGGACTTAGCGGGCAAAGCCGCTTTGTTAGCCGGTAGCGATTTGGATTTGAAACGTAAAAGTTGGTTGTTAATTGCTGAAGCCAGACAAAACCAGCAAAACTTCCAAGGCGCGAAAGATGCTAAAGCTAAAGCAGAAAGCTTTTTTGGCCGTTAATGGTTTATTTAAGTGACTGTTATTGGTGAACTATTGGGTGAAGAGGGCGCATTAGCGTCGGTTATTTCCGGTTATC
>JBJSYX010000042.1:0-2188 GCA_046090005.1 Methylomonas sp.
GAAAGAAGATGATTGATGCTGAACGCATATTGAAAGAAACCTATCCCGATTTTAAGCTCGGTAAAGACAACCAATTAGTGGTTAAAGCTTTGAAAAAGCTGATTCACCAAGATGATTTTAACGAGGTGATTCGCAAAAACCAGCATTTACGCGGTTTTGCCTTCCTTGACAAGCTGTTGAATTATTTCAAATTTAGCTATCACATCGACAACGACGCCTATAACAATATCCCAGCCGAAGGGCGTTTAATTATCGTTGCTAATCATCCGATTGGCACTTTGGATGGCTTGGCTTTAGTTAAACTGATTCGCTCGGTAAGGCCTGATGTGCGGATTGTCGCTAATCGGGTGTTGTCACATATGCAGCCTTTGGAATCAGTGTTTTTACCGGTCGATGTTTTGACCGATAAAAAGCAACTGAAAGCTACTTACAAAATCATGCTCGATGCTTTGGAAAACGAAGAAGCCATCATCCTGTTCCCAGCCGGGGAAGTATCGCGGATTACACCCAAAGGGGTGCGCGATGGTGATTGGCAAAGTGGCTTTTTGAAATTGGCGCACAAATCCCAAGCGCCAATTTTGCCGATTCATATTAAAGCCAAAAACTCAGCGTTGTTTTACAGCGCATCGACACTCTACAAGCCATTAGGGACGATGTTGCTGGTTAAAGAAATGTTCAACAAAAAGAATCAATCGATTAAGTTTCAAGTCGGTGCACCGATTCCTTATTCGGCGATTGCCAGTAGCGATGAAAGCAACAAACAACTGGCGAAACGCTTTAGAAAACACGTTTTAAATCTCGGCAAAAAACACAAAACCCCATTGTTTGATACTTTTGCCACCGTGGTACATCCAGCTAATGCGAAAGCGGTGAAAAAAGCCTTGTTCCAATCGCGTTTACTCGGTGAAACTCGCGACGGCAAAAAGATTTTTCTTTATCAATTCCAAGATGATTGTCCGGTGATGCAGGAAATTGCTCGCTTACGAGAATTGACTTTTAGAACCGTCGAAGAAGGCACAGGCCTTGCCTTGGACTTGGATAAATTCGATGTCTATTACAGCCATATCGTGCTGTGGGATGACAATGATTTGGAAATTGTCGGCGCTTATCGAGTCGGCGAAGGCCCAAAAATTCTCGCCAACCACGGCATTGACGGTTTTTACACGCAAACCTTGTTCGATTTACAAGGCGAGTTGGCAGCTTATTTACCGCACAGTATCGAATTAGGCCGTAGCTTTGTGCAACCACGCTATTGGGGGCAACACAGCCTAGATTATCTTTGGTACGGCATCGGCGCTTATTTGCGCGAACAGCCAGAGATTAAATACTTGTTTGGCCCAGTCAGCTTGAGCAATGCTTATCCGCAATTGGCTAAAGAGTTAATTGTTAGTTTTTATCAACAGCAATCCGCGCCAGGTTTTCCAACCGCACAAGCGCGAATGCCGTTTGTGATTTCCGAGCAATGCCAGCAATTTGCCGTGGGTGAGTTTAATCACGATTACGCCACCCGTTTTAAAACTCTGAATAGCGAATTAAAACGGCTAGGCGTGAAGGTGCCCACCCTTTACAAACAATATAAAGAGTTATGCGTTGATGATGGCAGTCACTTTATCGCTTTCAATATCGACCCTGACTTTAACAACTGTATCGACAGCTTGGTGATGGTGGAAATTGACAAAATCGCCCCGAAAAAGCGTCAGCGTTATATTGAAAAATCGTTGACCCACTAAATCATGAACAGTGTTTTAGTCGAACAGCAGCAACTTGATGACATCATTCAACAGCTCGGTAATCGGGCGCAAGTTGAGGTGCTGGAGACGATTAGCTATCGCGATCAGCAATTTCCGATTTACAGCATCGCCATCGGTTCACAGCGCGATGATGTGCCGGTGATTGCTTATTTTGGTGGCGTGCATGGTTTGGAAAAAATCGGTACCGAAGTGTTACTGGCTTACCTGCAAACCTTGGCAAATTTGCTCGACTGGGATCAAGAGCTGAATCGGCGCTTGGAACATGCGCGTTTATTATTTGTGCCAATCATCAATCCGGTCGGGGTATTTTATGGCACCCGTTGTAATGGCAATGGTGTCGATTTGATGCGTAATGCGCCGATTGAAGGGATTGGCAAAACCAAGCTTTATAGTGGACATCGCATTAGTCCGCGTTTGCCGTGGTATCGCGGTGAACC
>JBJSYX010000043.1:0-2438 GCA_046090005.1 Methylomonas sp.
TGACCAGCCGAATGATTAACTAACGCAGGATTAGCAAAGCGATAATATAAAAAATGATACGCACCATAACCCCAACCTAAGATCGGTTTTTCTAGCCACATTTGCACGCCCCCTAGATACAAACTAAAACGAGACGAACCGGTTTCTTGATTTAATAGCAAACCGTTATCTAATAAAGGCGTGATACGCAACAACACACCGCCTACCGTGAGTTCGGCAACCACCAAACCTAAGACCAAACTAGCAAGCAACTGAATTAAGCGCTTATTCGATAATTTAAACTGTCGATGAGCAATCCATAAAAAACTCAGCAGTAAAATAAATAACACCAACAAAGGTCCTCGGCCTTGTTGAACAGACATGGCAAAAATGGCAAGCGAAAAGACCGGCAAATAGCCGTAATGCGGGCGCTTATGTTCAACATAATCACCAATCATATAAATTAATAAACAACCTATCAGTTCACTATGGGTATTAGAATTTAGAAACAACCCACCCGGTCTATCAATTGCTAAATAAAAACCCTGATAGATCGTAAAAAACGACAAGCCTAATAAAAATAGCAACAACAAGTTTCGCAGATAATTAAAATGAGCGCTATTTAATAAAAAAACCGACCACAAAGCTAATAGCAAACTGCTAAAACGCAGTAAACCTAAAATCGTATCGCCTAAAGCACCCGTCCAAACTGTTGATAAAGCAATCCATAGCGTAAAAACTAATAACCACAATATAGACAAACTATTAGGAAATATAAATGATAATCGATAGCTTTTTATAAACACAACCATAATTAATAACAGCACAGCATATAATGAATAGGCATAACTATTATTAAAACCATGACAGAGCATAGCTAAATAAATTGCCGATATAATTAATAAAGCAGGTAACAATAACTTTAATTTCAACTTGGAAAATAGAAGCGGGATAGTTTGCATGATGGCTGATTTTGCAGACAAAACGGAACCAACCAGACTAATTGATTGCTTAAACAATCTGGCAGATGCCGAAATAAGAAAGAGGCGACCGAAGGCCGCCTCTAAAAATCCATTCAAATCCTTACACGACTTTGTTAAAGAGGGTTAACAAATAATAGTGCCGTGTAGTCACACCTGTAACCAACAGATACGACTATCCTTTTAATCTTGAATGGCAAGCTAACTGATTACAATCAATTAGTTGGCTTGTCTTGCGCTAGATGTAGACCATTGTTGGCTAGCTGATGAACCAACCAATGCACCGAAGTCCATGCTAGCAACAGTACCTACGAAACTTGCAGGTTGAACTGAATCTGGACAGGTTTGGTCATATGATGTACGAGTATGAACTTTAAAGATTGCAATATATCTTGCATATTTTTTCTCTGGGTTCATGTCACCATTTGGCATGAACAAGATTGGAGCAGATTGCATTGATGTACCAACCATTTCGTTATCGTCACCAATACCCATACCAATATATGTGTAACAAGCACCTGCAGTACCTACAGCACTATCTACCGCATTCGGATAGTTACTTGCGTTACCACCTAGTGCGTATGCTAAGTGAGCGGCAACTGTAGTATCACCCCATGCTAAAGGCGCAACAGGTGCAACTTGTGTGGTAGATTCTAACGCTGCAGCAATATGATTTGTGGAGCCATAGGTTGCATTACCCATCAATGGTGTCGTTAGATTTTCAAGGACATTTGTCATACCAGCTTTCTTCAAAGATAAAAGACCATTCGTTCCTAAATCAATTGGCGCACTAAATGTCTGACCTTGATAATTTTCTTCTGATATTAACTTGGAATACAAACCACTCGCATCAACTAAGGTCTCTAATCTATCAGGCAAAGCGTTATGATTAGATCTAAAGCTCGCAATCGTTTGGTTCAATTGAGAAATAGTAGAACCAGTCGTTGAGTCATGCGCTTTATCCGCCATACCTGCTACATAAGGCACAGCCACACCGGCTAAACCTACCATGACCAATAGCACAACGCTCAATTCGATTAAGGTCATACCTGATTGTGTTGCTTTTGTATTTTCTGAGTACTTCATTTAACGTTTCCTGTGTTATTTGTTAAATACATAATGCAAACCTTGCTGGCTATGACGCCTGATACGGTGGGTCTGCATTATTTACATAGCGAATTCCATGCCAACTCTTATTTTATTTTATTTATCAATGATTTGATAATCATGTAATAGAAAATTACTCGAAAATGCTCCGTGTAATAACCCAGTTTGACCTTATTTCCACATTTTCCCAGAGCAGATTTTGTAACTCATTGAAAATAATCGATTTAGCAAAATGTTTTTTTTAACAGTAGTTGGCTATTTGCCACAATTCCAACCGCAAAGCGTTTTCGGCGAAGGCTTGATGGTTGCCAATCAGTCTTTTGCGTGAAATTAGGCGATTAGCTTCGAGGTGTGGATTCCCGCTTTCGCGGG
>JBJSYX010000044.1:0-2113 GCA_046090005.1 Methylomonas sp.
ATTGCTAAAGAGCTTGAAAAAACCTATCAGCGGATTTTAAAAATAATCTCTGCTTAACTTATTTTAAAGCGTTGGTATTTTTTACTTTTAACTCATCGATAATGCTATCTAAGGATTTTGATTTTTCATTGTCATTTTTGAAAATGGTTCTGTAGTTGGTGACTAAACTAACACCTTCAATTATCAGGTCATAAATTTTCCATTGTTCGCCTTCACTATACATCTTGTAATCAATGCTAATGGGTTTTTGGCCTGATTGTATGACTTGAGTTTTTATGACTAGCTTTTTTCCGTCACTCTGAGGAATGATTGGCAGATAATTAATCGTCCAATTATTAATCTCCATAAAAGCTCTTGCATAGGTTCTGACTAATAATTTTCTGAACTCGGTTTTAAACTGTTGTTTTTGATTATCTGTCGCCTCTTTCCACAGTTTTCCTAGCACCAAATTGGCTATTAAGTCAAAATCGGTATGTGTTTCGATTAAACTATCGACATAAACTGTTACTTTTTTGAAATCTTTCGCAAAGACTTCATCGCTCATTCTCAACTTAATTTGACTGGCAGTATCTTCGACAATTTGTTGTGCTTGTTTAGCATCATTAGAAAAAACATTTAGACTAAACAAGCAAAACACTAAGGCGATTAATAATTTCGCAAACATCAACATATTTTCATCGTTAAAAAATAACACTATATCTTGATACGCCAAACAATAAACTTAATATTTTCTGTAAATACTTGGGCAATAGTTAAATAAACACCAGCAACCGTTTTAAAAATTCTCATAATCCGCGTAGAGCACCCACCGTGTACCGATTGAGACTTAGTGACTTTTTTGCTTATACCAATAGCTAATATAACAAGCCACAATAAAACCTACAGCACTCAGACAACCAATCACGTTATCCGTGTTAGCCATATCACCTTGTACGCCCCACTCTCTGGCATAACTGACAATACTGAATAAAGCCAGCAAGCTAAAAATGGCAAATTTGGCCGATTTATCTTGGTTTCTAGTCATGACACACCTCAAATCAAATAGCGAATCGAAACATTAAAGCCTATCAACAACTTTGTCAAACAATTATCGATTCACTATCTTTTGCTTTTAACTGAAACCGCACAATTTTTTGTAATATCGATACTTTTATCTGCTTAAACAAATCTTTTTTATGGTCGCTATTGCTGATATTCCCACTGTTTCACAAGCCATTCGCGACGCTGTTGCGCCTGTGTTTTTAATTACTGGCGTTGGTTCTATTTTGGGCGTGTTAACTAATCGCTTAGGTCGGGCGGTTGATCGTTATCGAAAATTAAATGAGTTAAAACCGGAAGCCATATCTGATACCTCGGTTCGCGAGATGCTAACTATTATTCAGCGCATTCGCTGGATTAGGCGTGCGGTGGGTTTGTGCACGTTTTCTATTTTGTGCATTTGTTTAACCGTCGCCTCGTTTTTTGTGGCTGTAGAATTTGGTGTCGATTTTTCGATGATGGTGTCATCGTTGTTTATCTTGACAATGTTTTCTTTGGTTTGCGGTCTGTTGTGTTTTTTGCGGGAAATTGCCCTCGCCACTCAAGAGACAATCGACATTCCAGTTAGGCTTCAAAAAAGACACACTCGTTAACCTAGATTTATTTCCATTTTAGAAACAATCCATCAACCATTAGGCCTATTGTCAACAAATAAACAAAACTCTAAACTATACTCAACTTCAAGAATTTAAGATGAATCAGGGGAAAAGAGATGAACGAATCAAACAAACTTAAAGATATTGCAACCGGCCTGTTTTTTGTCACTGGCATTTTCGGCTTTGTTTCTGGTGCATTTATCGTGTCGACTACTTTGTTTGGCGCAGCCTCTTTACTCAGCAATTTAGATTTTTCTGATTCAGTTGACGCCTAGTTTTTTGTTGTACCTCCTCGTGTTAAAGCAGGTTTCATAATACTGCATACTCTATTGCCCCCTCACTTGCTCGAGTGACGGGGCATTTTTTGTGCTTGGCGTTTGCTAAGCCAGAAAATCTATATTTTAGAAAAACAAATCAAATAATATCGTTTTGAATAATAAACAAAAATCACTATTCTGAGCCCGTATTCGAAATGTACC
>JBJSYX010000045.1:0-2101 GCA_046090005.1 Methylomonas sp.
CTATCATTTTTTAATGCGCGTGTGAATCTTCTTCAAGCACATGCTTGGTGATATACCACTGCTGGATAATCGACAAGCTGTTATTGCAGATCCAGTACAACACTAATCCTGACGGGAAGAACAGGAAGAACACAGTGAAGACAATCGGAAACATTTTCATTACTTGCGCTTGCATAGGATCAATCGGCGCAGGATTCAAACTTTGCTGAATTTTCATCGTGATGCCATATAGAACTGGCAACAAATAGAATGGATCTTGTGCTGACAAGTCCTGAATCCACAAAGCGAAATCCGCTTGGCGTAATTCGACTGTTTCAATCAACACCCAATACAGCGAAATGAATACTGGAATTTGTACCAACATCGGCAAACAACCACCCAAAGGATTGACCTTTTCGCGTTTGTACATCGCCATCATTTCCATATTGAATTTTTGCCTGTCATCAGCATAACGTTCTTGCAATTCCTTCAGACGCGGCTGAATCTTACGCATTTTCGCCATTGACTGATAGCTGGCCTTAGACAACTTAAAGAATAATAATTTGATGGTGAAAGTAACCCCCAAAATCGCCAAACCCCAGTTATTAATAAAGCCATTGTATTGATTTAATAACCAGTAAATACCTTTGGCAATCGGTGTTAACCAACTGTAATCAACGGTTAACTCAAGACCTGGTGACAACGCTTCTAGCACAGGCTGAATTTTAGGCCCGACATACAGCTGAGCACTTAAAACCGCTTCGCTATTAGGCTCAACTGCCACATCGGCAGAATAAGAACCGATTACATAACGACCGTCATTCAAAGCTTTTGTATAAAAATGGTTTTCTTGATCAACAGGTGGAATCCAAGCCGCAGCAAAATAATGCTGAATAAAGGCACTCCAACCACCCTGCGTGGAAACACTCAGATTTTCCTCGGCAATATCTTCAAATTTAATCTTTTTATACTTGTCTTTTTCGGTATAAACCACAGCGCCAGAATAGGTTCTGATAAAACCTTTATTGCTATCGCTATGTTGAACTCTTAATAATTGATCATATTGCTTGCCAGACCAAGCATTGGCCGATTGATTAGAAACTTTTTGATCAACTGCTACCGCATAACTACCGCGTTTAAACGTAAAGGTTTTGGTTACCTGTAAACCTTGACCATTAGTCCAAACTAATGGGACGCTTAATTGATCTTGGCCATCCTGTAAAACATAGTTAGTTTGCTGAGCAACAAATTCAGCATGATGATCTGGAGCTGAGGCTGAATTAGCATTAGCAAGCAGACCAGTCTGAGCTAAAAACAAGCTTTCAGGTTTGCTATCAAATAATCGTATAGGAGAAAGATCTCTTTCAGGTGCTTGCAGACCAATTAGCTCATAAGCTTTTTTAACCACACTATTTTCTTTTTCATGTGGATATTGCAAAAGATCCAAATTACGCAATGAGCCACCTTGGGTATCGATTTCCAAGGCAAATACATCGGTTTTAATCGTGATAATTTTGTTATTTGCCTGAACAACGCTGGCGGCAACGGCTTTTGCTTCTTGAACCAAACCATTGCCAGTCGCAGGACTATCGCCAACGACAACAGGCTTGTCTGAGATGATTGCCTGTGGCTTTGGACCGTAATCAATCTGCCATGATTCCCAAAGCATGTAGGAAATCATCAACATAGCCATGACCAGCAGAAATCTAATGTTATCCATTGTTATTTACTCAATTTTTCTGGAACAGGATCAATACCACCCTCATGGAAAGGATGGCATTTTAATAATCGTCGAAGGGTAAGGTAACTGCCTTTAGCAGCACCATGCAATTGGATTGCCTCTAAGCCATAACTTGAACAACTGGGGTAAAAGCGACACCGAGGCCCTAGCAATGGACTTATGAAGTATTTGTAAGCCTTAATCAGGGCTATTAATAAGACTCGCACGTTCTACCAATTTCAGCCAATGCCGTTCCAGTGACTTCCTTAATATCAACGAGGGTGCAGTTAAGGCATCCCCTCGAGCCATGACAACAATATCAATATTGCTGATATGCTGCCTTTGCAGTCTAAAGCTTTCCCTTGCAGTTCTTTTTATGCGGTTCCGTGCCACTGCAGTTTT
>JBJSYX010000046.1:0-2050 GCA_046090005.1 Methylomonas sp.
GTTAGCTGCTGATTAAGCGGATATTGCGCCCCGATTCCGATTAAATAATACGGTGAATAATCGGCCATCCAAGTGCGGGTATAGTGATTATTGTCTTTGGCAAACATCGATTCAAAACCGATAAAACTGTTCATTAAACCGGCTGTGATAGTTAAACCATTACCCAGCGGCGCTAGGTAGGACAAATTAGCGCGCGATAAATAGCGTAGAATGCTATGCCCCGCTAAGCGTTGTTCGTTAGGCACTTGGCCATCGGTATCGTAACCCGCTTGAGCGCCTAGCTCCAATCCCCAACGCGAGTCTTCGCTGTTTAATTTACGCAAATAAAACATCCCCATATTCGGCGCAAATTGATTCAAGCGATGACTGGTCGCTTTACTGCGCCAGCTTTGCACAGATTCAGCTTGCAAGGCTTCGGTATAACTCAAGTCCACCATTGCGCCGTATTGCCATAAGTCATTATCAGCCAACAAAGATTGACTAAAAACCACTAACAACCAGCACCACTGACCTAATTTAAAACTCATTATTTCTCTCTGCTAACACCCACCACTCTAACCAGACATGGCGAATCGATATTGTTTGATTGATGTTCTATTTTGGTGCATTATGCCAATTAACGCACTAATTTGGTTCAAACAATAATAATACGGAGCACCAATGCCTAAACCTTGTTATTTTTTAAGTCGCCTAATCGCCGCCACACTCAGCTTTTGGCCCACGCTAAGCCACGCAGACCCGCTCAATGCTGCGGATACCGCATGGATACTGACCGCTTCCGGTTTAGTGTTATTTATGACAGTGCCTGGCTTAGCGTTGTTTTATGGCGGCTTGGTGCGAAGCAAAAACGTCTTATCCGTAATCATGCAATGCTTTGCGATTACTGCTTTGGTGTCGATTTTGTGGCTAATCAGCGGTTACAGCTTGGCGTTAAGTGATGGCGGTAGCTGGCAAGCATGGTTAGGCGGTTTTTCAAAACTGTCGTTATTGTCGATTAATGCCGATAGCGTTAAAGACAATCTGCCAGAAACCGTGTTTTGTATGTATCACCTGACTTTTGCGATTTTTGCGCCCGCTTTGATTGTTGGCGGAGTCGCTGAACGGATTAAATTCTCGGCTTTATTGTGGTTTGTAGCTGGTTGGGAATTATTGATTTATGTCCCTGTTTGTCATTGGGTTTGGGGCGGTGGCTGGTTGGCACAACTGGGGGTGATGGATTTTGCTGGCGGTTTGGTGGTGCATGTATCTGGTGGAATTGCAGCATTAATTGGCGGATTGATGGTTGGCCCACGCCGAGGCTTCCCTCGCTTGCCAATGCCGCCGCACAATCTAACCATGACCGCCACCGGTGCTGGCATTTTATGGGTCGGTTGGCACGGATTTAGTGCTGGCAGTGCCTTAATGGCGAATGGTGCTGCAGGGATTGCAATGCTTTCCACTCACATGAGCGCTGCCGGCGGTTCTTTGGCTTGGATGACGATTGAATGGTTACGCTTTGGTAAACCCAGTGGTTTGGGCTTGATTACCGGCATGGTGGCAGGTTTGGGGATGATTGCACCATCAGCGGGTTTCGTTGCGCCTGCAGGTGGCCTAGTGATTGGGCTAACTGCCGGTTGCTTATGCTTCTACAGCTTACATTGGATGAAACGCCATCTTAAGATTGATGACAGTTTGGATGTATTCTCGATTCACGGTGTTGGTGGCATAGCGGGTTCTTTATTAACCGCAATCTTAGCCAGCGAATCTTTTGGCGGCATAGGCACCATTGCCGACAACGGCATCAGCGGCCAGTTATTAGTGCAAGCGATTGCAGTGCTCAGTATTTTATTGTGGAGCGGTGGTATCAGTTTTGTACTGTTAAAACTGTTAGACAAAAGCTTGGGCTTACGAGTCGATGGTTCAGATGAAACCGAAGGTTTGGACATCGCCTTGCACAACGAACAAGGCTATAACCTTTAATCATCGGAGTCCGACATGCAAAAAATTCAATTGATTATCGGTGTTTTATTAGTGATGGGCTGGTTTGGAACTAGCTGGGCTTTAGACGCAG
>JBJSYX010000047.1:0-2044 GCA_046090005.1 Methylomonas sp.
CCCGTTTAATCGCTTTTTGGCGCTCGACTTTAAGCCACATCCACAAGCCGGTTAACGATAAAGACGCCAAAACCAAACCGAGAAGATTGCTCCAGATCATTTCGCCGATGCCTTTACCAAACCAATAAGCGCCCGAATGGATCTCGCGCATAAATTGATGCAAGGCAACGCGCGGATTGTCTAACGGCGGCATCCCGCTGTTAGCCAGCAAAGCGTTTTGATAGGGTTGCCATTGCTGACCGTCACTACTCACCATCGGTTTACCGTCGGCCATATCGCCTCGCCCACCAGCAATCGCCAATACTTGGCCATTAGCCAAGCTAGATAATTGACGAACACGGCCTTTTAACAAGCTCTTCCATTGCCCATCCGCTTGAGACCAAACTGCCATTTTGGTGGCGACAATCGGCAAAGCACTACCTTGTAAAGCCGCTAAACCGACAATTTCTTGTCCAACAAAATCGGTGACAGCTGTGATTTGTTGATTTTTGATTTGAGTTAAACCTTGCGCATTACCCAACCAAATCGCACCGTCGCTAGTTTCCAAATAAGCGGTGATGGGTAAATGTTCGGGAACCGCTTCGGAACCCAGCCAAGACATAGGCACATCAATATTGCCGATGCTACGCATGGAAATTAAGCTGCCGGTGATCGCCATCAGCGCCATCGGGATGGCTAAAATGATGCCAATCCAAAGATGGATACGACGAGCAGTCCATGATTTTGATTTATTAGCCATCTGCTTTTCCTAGAATGAACTAATAAATTCAATACCCACAACGCGACCTACATCTTGAACACCAGAGCTAGTTTCAAAACGTTCATCGGTCAGGTTTTGACCGTAGACGGTGGCGGTTAAAGGAAATTGGGCTAATTTGAAATCGTGACCTAAACCAAAGTCGTAGCGGGTGTAGCCGCCGGACCATGCACTAGAAACACCTTGTGAACCTTTATATTTAGGTAAATATTTGAAAGCCCCTGTTAGATTGAAATTCTCACCCAAAATCTCAAAACCATGACGGAACGACATATCAATCTGATTACGAGGCGTTGTACCTAGTGCAGCATTGTTTAACTTGGTATAACTGGTCCAACCAAAACGATAGTTGGTATTCAAACCAATATTACCAGTCGAAATCAACTCTATACCATCTCGAACCGTGTTAGATTGGCTGTAACAGTCTTGAAAAGAAGTTGGAATAGCGTATGTATCGGCACCAACAGCATCAGCAGCTCTACAATCATAATGGGTGTTTGGATCGGCTGGGGTAGCACCTATTCTAGGTGATGCTCTTCTATCATAGCTATAACCATCTAAATTCAACTCGTTCTGAGCATCCCTATGAAAATAATTGAATGAGGGATTGAACCATGAAGTAACTTGCCCCTGAATGCCGATTTCAGCTTTAATCTGATGCTGTTCCTCAAGTACGGTACCAGGTTTTACATTCATACCGGATGAAGACACAGAAGTCTCTCCATATCGCCCAATTAGCTTCCAACCTTTTACAAATTCATAAGCAGAGCCTAGGCTAAACATAGTCGCAATTGGCAACGCTCTATTAGAAATTTTTAATCCTGAAACATTGCTAGCAGCAATTTGTCTGACTGAAGATGGAAAATAGTTAAGGCCTTGAATCACATCCACCCTGTCACCTCGGTAACTACCATCCAAGGTCAATTTGTCATCAAACAGTTTCTGCTCAATCTGGGCAAACCAGCCTAAAGTATCTTCATCTCTAGGCACACCTTCATAATAATTTTGACCATTCGGAGCACGCCAGTTCATAAAATCACCGCCCAACATAATTCGAGTTTTGTCGATGTCCATGTTGTGGCGCACATTCAAATGCGTTACTTCATTAACGTTTTCAACTGAACCGGTTCCCGCATTTAGATGTTGCTTATTGGTGCTATGTGATGCACTAACTAAAGTGGTGTGAATATCGTCCCAAGTATAACTAGCATTTAAAGCATAGATTTCAGTTCTGCTGGGATCCATATACCAACTGTTCGCACCGGTTCCATGTATGTTGGCATTCGG
>JBJSYX010000048.1:0-11115 GCA_046090005.1 Methylomonas sp.
TATAGTCTTGACCTAACACCTGCCAATCTTTGAAATTAATTCTATCTGGCGCAGTAGGTTTGGTTAACATGTCTTCTTCTGGCAAGGTTTTGAAAAAACCGCTACCACCTAAATCAGAATCAACAACATCCGATAATTTGACGTTACCGATTGAACCCTGTTGTCCAAAAGGAACAACGGCAATTGGCACCGCAGTTTGCGAACCTTTAGTAATCTCAATAGTTAAGCCAGCTGCTTGTGCGACTGACAGAGCGGAAGCCAAAGCGCTAACGATCAAAATTCTTGCTAATAACATCATCTATTATTTCCGGTTTCTAATTATTCTGGCTTAAACACAAAGGTGAATACTCTAAATTCATCATTGAATAAATTTTTATCTTGCGGAACTGGCAATGGTGAAGCCTTACTTACCGCATTTTCAGCCGAGCGATCAAAAATTGTATCGCCGCTACTACTGACAACCACAGCTTCCATAACATCGCCACTGGGTAATAATTTTACCTGAATTGTACACTTCAAACCTTGGGTTGCATTGATAGGTCTAGTCCACGCTGCTTCTACTTTGCGTGCAATTGCTTGTTTTGCCGCTAAGCTGGCTTGTTTATTCGCCTCGGCTTTTGCTGCACTTGCCGCTGCGGCTTCAGCCGCTTGCCTATCTTTTTCTGCTTTCTCAGCAGCAATTGCTGCTTGACGCTCTTGTTCTGCCTTAACTTTAGCAGCATTAGCCGCCGCTTCTTGGCGTTCTTTTTCGGCTTTTTCTGCTGCTAATTTTGCCTGACGTTCTTTTTCAGCTTTTTCAGCGGCTAGTTTGGCTTGTCTATCTTTTTCGGCTTGCTCTGCTTTAGCTTTTGCAGCAGCCTCGGCTGCCTGTTTTTCTTTCTCGGCTTTAGCTTTAGCAGCAACGGCCTCAGCTTCTTGTCTTTGCTGCTCCGCTTTAGCTCTAGCAGCAGTTTCAGCAGCTTGCTTTTCTTTCTCAGCTTTAGCCTTAGCAGCAGCGGCCTCAGCTTCCTGTTTTTGCTGCTCTGCCTTTGCTTTAGCGACAGCGTCGGCGGCTTGTTTTTCTTTCTCGGCTTTTGCTTTAGCAACTACCTCGGCTTCTTGCTTTTCCTTTTCTAGTTTCGCAGCTTTTTCTTTTTCCACTTTTTCAGCAAGTTGCTGTTTTTCCTTTTCGGCTTTTGCTTCTGTTTGGCGCTTTGCTAGTTCTGCGGCTTGCTCTTGTATTTTTTGTTGCTCTAAGAGTTTTTTCTCTTGCTCAAGTTTTTTAGCCTCTACCTGTTGTTGCTTAACTTTAGTTTCTTCAGCTAATTTCTGCTCTTTGAGTTTGGCTTCACGCTCAGCTGCTTGCTGTTTTTCTTTTTCAGCTTCTTGCTTTTTCAGAATCTCTTGCTGTTTTTGTTTTTCTTCAGCGGCTGCCTTGGCTTTTTTCTCTTCATTAAGCTTTTTTTCTTTAGCCTCTTCCAGCTTGTCAGCTTCTTTACGCTTAGCTTCTTCTAGTTGAGCTTGTTTTTTTTGTTCTTCTAAAGCTTCTTGTTTACGCTTTTCTAAGGCTTGCTGAGCTTTTTGCTCTTCCAACATTTGCTGTTTTTTCGCCTGCTGTTGCAGCAATTGCTCTTATGATTTACGCGCGTTTTCAACTTGTTGTTGATGCTGAATCTCGGCTTGTTCTGCCTTAGCTTCATTTTGTTTGAGGCGATCTACTTCAGCTTGAATTTGATCGCTATCTAAAATAGTTGCCTCGATGATTTCAGGCGCAGCTTCAGCTTTAACAAGATCGGGATCAGGTTCAAAACTAAAACTAAACAATAGAATAATGACGATGTGCAAAGCCATCGCCAAAGTCATTGAAGAACCGTATTTGTGCATGAGGCCTTATTAACTATTTTTCAGTAGGCGGGGTAGTCATTAAACCGACTTTTGGAGCTCCCGCTGCTTTTAGAGAAGCCATAACGGTCACAATTTTGCCATATTCGACCAAATGATCACCGCGCACATAAATTTGAGTTTGCGGTTTATTTTTCAACACAGTTGAAACTCGGGAATACAAAATATCTTCAGCAACCGGCTCATCTTGACGATCACCAATATCAATATAAAAAGAGCCATCTCTTTTTATTGAAACAATCACTGGGGGTTCATCTTTTAAATCAACAGCTGCCGCATCGGTCTGCGGCAAATCTACATCAACACCAGTTTGAACCAGTGGTGCTGTAATCATAAAAATCATTAATAAAACAAACGTGACATCAATATAAGGAACGACATTGATCTCGGCCATCGGACCACGACGCTTGCGGGATTTGCGATTACTGCCACCTACATTCATTTACTGTGCGCCTGTCTTTGCAATAAAACCACGAATTCATCGATAAACAACTCATAACGACCTGCTAATCGGTCTAGGCGAGTTGAAAATCGGTTATAAGCGATAACTGCTGGAATCGCCGCGAACAAGCCAATTGCGGTAGCAATCAACGCTTCGGAAATACCCGGAGCAACATTCGCTAAAGTAGCGTTTTTGATTTCGCCTAAGGCTCTGAATGAATTCATAATCCCCCAAACGGTACCAAACAAGCCAATGTAAGGGCTAGTTGATCCAACGGTTGCCAAGAACGGCAAGGTTTCATCCAAGCGATCTAATTCTCTTGCCAACTCAATCCGCATGGCACGTTGTGCGCTTTCAACTTGCACCACTGGTTCAACATCACCTTTTTGACGCATTCTGGCAAATTCACGGTAGCCTGCTAGAAAGATTTTTTCGATGCCTTCTGGATCAAATCTGTCATTCGACATTTTTTTGTATAGCTCAGCAAGCCCTAAGCCAGACCAGAATTCGTCTTCGAAGCTATCAGTGACTTCAACAGATTGCTTTAGTTCTTTACGTTTAGAAAAAATAAAAGTCCACGATGCTACCGATGCCGAAAGCAAGATAAACATCACAAACTGAACAACAACGCTGGCCTCTTTGACCAAATGCAGTATCGATAAATCAGTATTCATCAGGTTATTTTTTCCAATATCTCAGTGGGAATAGGTTTAGGTTTCATGGTGTGTGCATCAAGACAGGCTATTCGGATTTCAGCATCACATAATAGTAAATCTTCACGAAAAATTGACTGTTTAAATATCAAACTAGTTTTTTTCTTTTCAATAACCGCCGAATCGACATTAATCAGGTCATTAAATCTTGCTGGTTTAAGATAATCAACTTTTACCGAGCGAACAACAAATATAAGCTTTTGTATTTCAATTAATTGATCTTGCTCAAAGCCTAAATGCCTCAACATTTCAGTTCTTGCTCGTTCAAAAAACTTCAAATAATTAGCGTAAAAAACCACGCCACCAGCATCAGTATCTTCATAATATACTCGAATAGGCCAGTTAAATGGGTTCATTACACAGAATCAAAGTTTAAAAATATCGTCTGCAACAGGCTCTTGAGCGGGTATCGGCAAACCAAAGTGGGTATAAGCTTTGTGAGTAACAACTCGACCACGCGGTGTTCTCATTAAAAAACCTTGCTGTAGTAAATAAGGCTCAAGTACATCTTCCACCGTACCCCGCTCTTCGCTAATCGCCGCTGCCAAAGTATCAAGACCGACCGGACCACCTTGAAAATTCTCAATCATTACTATCAAAAGTTTACGATCCAGCATATCAAAACCTTGCTGATCAATTTTTAACATCTGCAAGGCTTGGTTTGCAATATCGCGACTGATTTCACCATTGGCTTTCACCTCTGCAAAATCCCTTACTCTGCGTAATAATCGATTCGCAATTCTCGGTGTTCCACGAGAACGACAGGCAATTTCATTAGCACCGCCCTGATCAATCGCTATGCCTAGCATGGTTGCCGACCGAGCCACAATACAGGCCAATTCACTAGTGCTGTAAAATTCCAAGCGCTGAACAATCCCGAATCTATCCCTTAATGGTGATGTCAACAATCCAGCTCGCGTCGTCGCACCAATCAAAGTAAAAGGTGGTAAATCTAGCTTAATCGACCGTGCAGCTGGACCTTCGCCTATTATAATATCAATTTGATAGTCTTCCATAGCCGGATACAGCACTTCTTCGACTGCGGGGCTTAAGCGATGGATTTCATCAATAAATAAAACATCGTGAGCTTGCAAATTAGTCAATAAAGCAGCCAAATCCCCGGCTTTATCCAATACCGGACCAGAGGTTTGACGAATGCTAACATTCATTTCGGCAGCAACAATATTGGCTAAAGTAGTCTTACCTAACCCCGGCGGCCCAAAAATCAAGACATGATCTAAAGCCTCCGAACGCGAAACCGCCGCTTGAATGAAGATCTCCATTTGCTGCCGTAACTCTTGCTGGCCAACATAATCTTTTAAACGCTTAGGCCGAATCGCTCGATCTTGACGCTCCTCATCATTACCAGCAACTGCGGTGACTAATCGATCACTTTCAATCACTTAATCGTTCCTCGCAATGCCATCCGAATAATATCTTCACAACTTTTGTCTTCAACAGCAATCCCCTGCACCATTTTGGCAGCATCTTGTGGCTTGTAACCTAAAGCACAAAGCGCTGAAACCGCCTCTTGTTTCGGTGAATTTGCTAATTGAACTGGATTTGAGACCGACGAAATTGATACCGTAGAAGAATCCAACTCTGGCAAACGACCACGCATTTCAATAATCAAACGCTCCGCGGTTTTCTGCCCAACGCCAGGCAAACGCACCAACCCTTTTACATCGTTATCCTCAACACAACGATAGAAATCAGCCACGCTTTGCCCTGATAAAATCGTCAATGCTAATTTTGGCCCGACACCATTAACCTTGATCAAAGCTCTAAACAACATTCGCTCAGTTTCACTGGCAAAACCAAACAAAATATGGGCATCTTCCCTAACCACCAGATGGGTATGCAATTTGACGTCTTGCCCCAATGTCGGCAAATCATAAAACGTCGTCATTGGCGCTTCAATTTCGTAACCTACACCGTTCACATCCAACAATAATTGCGGTGGTGCTTTGCAAATCAATTTGCCACGCAGAAAACCAATCATAGTTGCGCCTGCTGTATACGTTTAGCGGTTTCTTGATAATGACAATGGCAAAGACTGATAGCAAGCGCATCGCTGGCATCAATTTGCATATCACCTTGAATGCTTAACAAAATCTTGACCATATGCTGAACCTGTTGTTTTTCAGCATTACCCTTTCCCACCAAGGCTTGCTTAACTTGCCGAGCAGCGTATTCAAACACCGGTATTTGTTGATTAAGGGTTGCACAAATAGCCGCTCCACGCGCTTGACCAAGCTTTAACGCCGAATCGGCATTTTTATGCATAAACACTTGCTCTATGGCCATTTGTTGAGGTTGATAAAGCGCGATAATTTCAGTGATACCATCAAAAATTTGTTTAAGTCGAGCAGGAAAATCATCGGTCTGCATCCGTATGCAACCACTCGCAACATAGCGAGTTACGCCTCTTGCACCGATTTCCACGACACCGTAACCGGTAACTCTCGAACCAGGATCAATCCCAAGAATTCTACTCAATGGCTAATCGCTTCTAAAATCAATTTACGCATCACCCAAGGCCGCCATAATCTCATCGCCAATATCGGCATTAGAGTAAACATCTTGTACATCGTCCAAATCTTCCAACCTATCAATCAACTTCAGCATTTTTTCAGCATCGTTGGCATCCAGTTCGGTTTTGACTTCAGTGTGCATGGTCACTTCGGCATTTTCCGGCTCAAAACCAGCCGCAACCATCGCTTCTTTAACGCTTAAATACTCTTCAGGCGCCGTAAACACATCAATCGAACCATCTGGATTACTAAACACATCATCAGCGCCTGCATCCATTGCCGCTTCCATAATGACATTTTCATCAACGCCAGCTGAATAGCTAATAATTCCAACTTTACGAAATAAATAAGCTACTGAACCATCGGTCCCTAAATTACCACCCGCCTTTGAAAAAGCATGACGAACATCAGCCACGGTACGATTGCGATTATCGGTTAAGCAATTGACCATCACCGCCGTTCCTCCCGGCCCATAACCTTCATAGCGGACTTCTTCATAATTGACACCATCCAAAGCACCAATCGCTTTTTTGATTGTGTTATCAATGGTGTCGCGCTTCATGTTAGCACCAAGCGCTTTGTCAATCGCGGTTCTTAAGCTGGGATTATTAGTAGGATCACCACCACCTGAGCCTTTTGCCGCAACGGTAATTTCACGAATCAATTTGGTAAAAATCTTTCCACGTTTAGCGTCTTGGGCGCCTTTACGATGCCGGATATTTGCCCACTTACTATGCCCAGCCATTGTTCCCTCTACAATGTTTTAAAAATTTCAGATTTATCATTCGATTATTCAATAAATTACAGTAGATAAGGCAACACCGCAGTTAACGATGTATCGCTAACATATTGGTCCGACTGACTTTCAACCAAAGGCCGTCTAACAACACCACCAAAGCCAATCATATAAGCGCCAGCCAATTTAGCTTCAAGATCGGTTTTACCGTCGCCTATCATCACCAAAGATGGATTAGTTTGAATCAGGGTTTTACAAATCTGTGCCTTGCCACCGCTAATCGCTAAAGGTGATTGTCTAGCGAAGTCTTGATATTGGCCTTGCTGATCAAATATCACATCAACCGCATGAACTTGATGCTCGGGAATCGATAAATAATCCGCCAAAGGCAAAATCGCTTGCCTTAAGCCACCGCTGATAATATGAATTTGTTTATGGTGTTGCCGCAAAGTCTGAATAGTTTCTTGAACGCCATCAACAATGGTGTCGATATACAAACCAGCCAGCCAATCAATAGATGCTTGATTAGGACGAATCAAATCCAAACGGCTCGCATAAACCTCTTCTAAAGCCAACTCACCATTCATAGCCGCATCAGTTAACGCTGCCACTTTATCAAACAGCCCATGCTGCCTAGCTAATTCATCAATGCCTTCGATTCGACTTAACGTGCTATCACAATCAAAACATACGACATCAAAACTCATAAACATCAAAACCTATAGCAAGCATTTGCATTAAAAACGGAGAATAACTCGATAAAATAGTCATTTTAACAGCTTTGCACTAACATCAACCAACCATAGGCTTTCGACCAGCAACTTATGAACTTAAAGCTCAAATTTTCACTTGTTTTTGCAGTAATCATGGCGGTTTGCATCGGCTATTGGCAACTGGAAACCAGCAAAATCATGCCGAACACTGTATTTAAAAATCTAAAAGGCGAATCGTTTAATTTAGCTGATTTAAAAGACAAGCCTGTTCTAGTGACATTTTGGGCACCAGACTGCACGGGCTGCATTGAAGAAATACCCGATTTAATCGAATTACACCAACAATTTAGCAACCAAGGCCTGACTATCATTGCAGTTGCGATGCATTATTCACCGCCCAATCAAGTCTTAGCACTGACAGAAACCAAACAATTACCCTACCAAGTTGTCCTTGACCCCGATGCATCGATAGCTAAAAACTTTGGTAATATCCAATTAACACCGACTAGTTTTTTAATCGACAGAAAAGGTGCTATGGTTATGCAGAAAGTCGGAAAATTTGATTTTGCCGCTATCAAAGAACTGATAAAAAGTCTTTAACAAGCCATGAAGGAATAACAGAAGGACTTTAGAAATGGTGCGAGCGGAGAGACTCGAACTCTCACGGGGTTGCCACTGGAACCTAAATCCAGCGCGTCTACCAATTTCGCCACGCTCGCAATATTGAACTGCGGATTATAATGATTAACCCACCTAAAAACAAGCCTATCAGGTAAATTTAGCATGAAAATCGCTTCAACACGTCGTGTAAATCACCTGAGATTACTACTCGCCCTAGCTTTCGCCAACACAGCCTCAGCTAATACCGAGTTAGGAACTGGTTTAGTACATTTTAAGAATCAAAATCTTAGCATTGAGGTTGAAATTGCCGCCAATCAACAACAGCGCGAAACCGGCTTAATGGATCGCCCATCACTACCCGCTAATCAAGGCATGATATTTGTCTATAACGATCAAGAATTACGCGGGGTTTGGATGAAAAACACATTGTTATCACTCGATGTTTTATTTTTGAACCATAAAGCTGAAATCGTCGCCATGCTGCCTGATTTACAACCCTGCCGCCAAAACCCCTGCCCGATTTACAGCTCGCAACTTCCAGCCACTTACATGCTGGAAGTTAACGCAGGTTTCATCAACAATCATCAGCTAAAAATCGGCCAAGCGCTCGGCTTGCCGTTTTAGCCATTCACATCATTTTCATCGCCTTCATAAGGCGTCGCATATTTACATTCTTTTTGCGGACAAACTTTTTCAACACCACGACGTTTAGTGGTTTTTAAAGTCAAAATTGGCCAATGACAATCAGGACAACTTTCTTTAATGGGCGCATCCCACAAGGCGTAGTCACACTTTGGATAACCCGAACATGAGAAAAATATCTTGCCGCTACGCGCCTTTCTTCGCAAAATCGCACCGTCTTTACATTGCGGACAAGCCACGCCAGTATCTTGCGGTTTTTCTAAAGGCTCAATGTGCTTACAAGTCGGATAAGCACTACAACCAACAAACTTGCCATAACGACCGGTTTTAATCACCAAAGACGATTCACACTTAGGACAAACCCGCCCTTCAACCACTTCTGGCTCAACCGAGGCTGCAACATTATCATCGCCCAAGTTACGGGTATAAGAACAAGTCGGGTAATTAGTACAGCCTACAAAGCGCCCATTGCGACCTAAACGAATCGACAACGGACTACTGCATTCTGGACATTGCTCATCAATACTTTCTTGAGTGACATCTTTACGCTGAACACTGGTTTCTTTCTCGGTAATCAACTGCGTAAACGGCTGCCAAAAATCGTTCATCAACGGCACCCAATCTTTCTCACCCCGCGCTACCGCATCCAAATCATCTTCTAAATTGGCAGTGAAACTGTAATCCACGTATTTAGTAAAGTGATCGGTCAAAAACTTATTAACAATCCGCCCGACATCGGTGGGATGAAAACGCTTGCTATCCAAAGTCACATATTCGCGATTTTGCAAGGTCGAAATAATCGTCGCATAAGTCGAAGGACGGCCAATGCCATGTTCCTCCAAAGCCTTAACCAAACTCGCCTCACTATAACGTGGCGGTGGCTCGGTAAAATGCTGACCAGCAACCACATCATTTAAAGTAACCGGTCTCCCTTCTTCCATCGGTGGCAACAAACTATCCTGATCATCAGCCGCTTCTTTGCTATCGTCGACACCCTCTAAATACACCGCCATAAAGCCGGGATTAGTCACGGTTGAACCAGTAGCACGAAATACGTTTTGCTCACTGCCACAATTCAAATCAATCGCCACCTGATTTAAAGTCGCATGAATCATCTGACAAGCCACAGTTCGCTTCCAGATTAAATCGTATAACTTGAACTGCTCAACACTCAAAAATTGCTTCACTTGCTCTGGCAAGCGATAAGCAGAGGTGGGACGAATCGCTTCGTGAGCCTCTTGCGCATTTTTGGATTTGGTTTTGAATTGACGCGGCTCTTTAGGTACATTTTCTGCACCGTACTTTTCAGCAATTAAGGCTCGAAGATCGCTTAACGCCTCTTCCGACAAATTCACCGAATCGGTACGCATATAACTGATTAAACCGGCGGTTTCGCCACCCAAATCAATCCCTTCATACAACTGCTGCGCCACCATCATGGTACGTTTGGTGGTAAAACCCAGTTTACGCGCCGCTTCTTGTTGCAAGGTTGAAGTAATAAACGGTGGTGCAGGATTACGGTTACGTTGCTTTTTCTCAACTTTGGCAACGATTAATTGCCCATCGGCTGCATCGAGTAAAGTTTGCTTAACTTGCGTAGCCTGCGCTTCATCGGTAACACTAAATTGACTGAGTTTCTCACCATTAAAATGAGTCAACTTGGCTTTAAACGGCAAGCCTTGCGCACTGGCTTCAGCAACATGAGTCCAATATTCACGGGTTTTAAACGCTTCAATTTCCAATTCACGCTCAACAATCATCCGCAAGGCAGGACTTTGCACTCGCCCCGCCGACAAACCACGACGAATTTTCTTCCAAAGCAATGGCGATAAATTAAACCCCACCAAATAATCCAACGCTCGACGCGCTTGCTGGGCGTTAATCATGTTCAACGACAATTCGGTCGGATTGGCAATCGCCTCAGTCACCGCTTTTTTGGTAATTTCGTGAAACACCACCCGCCGCACTTCTTTATCTTTTAACAGCTTCTTTTCTTTTAAATGCTCTAACACATGCCAAGAAATCGCCTCACCCTCCCTATCAGGGTCAGTCGCTAAATATAAGGTATCAGCAGACTTGATGGCTTTACCGATTTCTTGCAAATGGCGTTGATTACGCTCGATGATTTGATACTTCATCGCAAAATCATGCGCGGTATCAACCGCACCTTCTTTGGGAATTAAATCGCGGACATGACCATAAGAAGCAAGCACTTGGAAATCTTTACCCAAGTATTTTTCAATGGTCTTACATTTTGCAGGTGACTCTACAATGACTAAACTTTTGCTCATACTGGGTACGTAATCAGTGTAAAGAGGTGGGAATCAAGTCATAGACAATATCTTCCATCCGAGAAAACGCCGTACTATCACCGGGTTGGCTGAGTAACACCATCAACACAATCCACTTCAATCTGTCTAAAGTAATCTCTTCATCCTTCAACGCCATTGCTCGATCAATGGCAATTTCGCGATTAGCCGGCGTCAAAATCCCGCTATGCTCAAGAAACATCAGAAAATCACGGCATTCCAAATCCAATACTTCGATTTCCTGACTACTAAACACCCGAAATGACGATGAAACCACAGAGGTAATCGCTTCAATATCAGCCAGAGACTCTAACCAATCAAACGCTTTATTCACGTCTGGCTGTTGAAAACCGGCATCTAGCAATTCACTAGCAATCAAATCAGTGTCAGGATAGTTATCACTATCGTTATCAAGATAATTCTCAAACAGATAGATCAACACATCAAAAATATCTTCTTTCATTAGAACCTTTATTAAATTCTGTAATAGCTACCGCCAGCAGCCGAAGCGATGTAGCCTTGTA
>JBJSYX010000049.1:0-4389 GCA_046090005.1 Methylomonas sp.
ATCCTGCGCAGATTTTGCAGGCCTTTATTAGCCAATATTATTTGGATAAAGCCGCACCGCAGGAATTAATTGTCAGCCATGCTTTGCCGGAAAGCGCTTTGCTGATTGAAGTATTAAGCGCCCAAGCCAAGCGGCAAGTGGCGATTAGCAACAATGTCCGTGGCGAGCGGCAAAAATGGCTGCAAATGGCGTTGACCAATGCCGATAACGCTTTGCAAACCAAGTTGGCCGATAAACAAAGTTTATATGCGCGGTTTGTCAGTTTGCAGCAAGAACTGGGGTGCGCGGAAGTGCCAAAACGCTTGGAATGTTTTGATATTAGCCACACTCAAGGCGCACAAACCGTCGCATCGTGCGTGGTATTCGATCGGGAAGGCCCAGTTAAGTCGGATTATCGACGCTTTAATATCGAAGGTGTGACTGGCGGTGATGATTATGCGGCGATTCATCAGGCAGTATTTCGCCGTTTTAAGCGTTTAAAACAAGGCGAACACCTTGCGCCAGACATTTTGTTGATTGATGGCGGCAAAGGCCAAGTTGCGGAAGCCAAAAAGGCTTTGGCAGAATTGCAGATAAACAATGTTATGATAGTCGGCGTCTCAAAAGGCCCTGATCGTAAAGCCGGGATGGAGAAAATCATCCTGCCCGACCAAAATCAACCTTTAGATGTGACGCCCAATGCCGCTGCCTTGTTGCTGATTCAGCATGTTCGCGATGAAGCGCATCGGTTTGCAATTACTGGCCACCGTCAGCGTCGTGGCAAAGCTCAGAATAAATCGGTGCTGGAAGAAATCGCCGGTCTGGGCCCCAAACGCCGACAACTTTTATTAAAACAATTCGGCGGTTTACAAGGAGTATCCGGCGCAAGTGTCGATGCACTGACCAGTATTGAGGGCATTAGTCGGCAATTGGCACAACGAATTTACGATACATTCCACCATCAAGATGGCAATTAAATTTACTCTACCGACCTACCTGACCTTACTGCGAATTATCTTGATTCCCTTTTTGGCGGTTGTGTTTTATTTGCCTTGGGAACATGCTCGGCTTGCTTGCACTATCATTTTTGTAGTGGCTGGCTTTACCGATTGGTTGGATGGTTATTTAGCACGAAAAATGCATCTGGAAACGCCTTTTGGGGCTTTTTTAGATCCTGTTGCCGATAAATTAATGGTGGCGTTTGTACTGATTTTAGTGGTGCAAGCGGAAGCCAGTGCTTATTTAGCCGTCGCGGCTGCGGTGATTATTGGTAGAGAAATTACGATTGCTTCTTTACGAGAATGGATGGCAGAAATTGGTCAACGTGCCAAAGTCAAAGTATCGAAATTAGGCAAATGGAAAACCACCGCGCAAATGACAGCCATTGGCTTCCTTTTATATCGCGATGATTTATTAGGTTTACCTATCAATCAGATAGGTTACTGGCTGTTATTCGTTTCGGCGATTTTAACGCTTTGGTCGATGGTCAACTATTTAGTTGCTGCACTTTCGACCATTAGAGAATAACAAGAACCGTAGTCTAAAAACTACGCACAAATTTAGAGAGTCAACAGCAGGTAAAGCTGTACATAAGAGCATGGAACAAGAATTAGAACTAGAAACCCCATCCACGCCGATTAAAACCGTCACTCAAGACCAAGTTTTACAGGCTGCCTTAAAACTTTTCGCCCAAAAAGGCTATTTCAACACCTCACTACCCGATATTAAAGATGCCGCTGGTATCACTACCGCGACAGGTCTAACCCAATTTTTTAAAACCAAACAAGCGATAGCCCAAGCGATACGCGAACATATTCTCGATAGCCTCAGCATTTCGATTGACGACATTCGTCGCCGTAACCGCAAAGCCTCTGAACAATTACGAGAAATTGTCGATTTGTTGTTTAAGCTAACTGACGATGCACCGGAAGTGATTCAGTTTTTGCTATTTATGCGCTCCGAAGAATTTTTACCGGACGCGCCACCTTTGCTCGACACACCCGCCTTCACCAAAATTAAACGCATCATGCAAAACGGTATCAAAGAAGGCGAAATTCGCTCGATTGATCACGTTTTAGCCTTTACTTACTTTTTTGGCGTGATTCAGTTCACGTTGAGCATGGTGTTGAATCAAGGCTTACCCAAAAATGCCGATAGCTATCAATCGCAAGCATGGCTGGCGGCTTGGAACAGCATCGTTAAAAAATAAGGTTGTTCATGAAAGTATTAGTCACCGGCACCGCCGGTTTTATTGGTAATCAACTGGCATTACGCTTGCTGGAACGCGGCGATGAAGTGATTGGCGTTGATAATCTCAACGACTATTATGATGTCAGTTTAAAAATCGACCGTTTAGCACGAATCAAAGACCACGCCAATTACACCGATATTCGCCTTGATTTAGCTGACCGCACCGGCATTGAAGCCTTGTTTAAACAGCATCAACCGCAAAAAGTGGTGAATCTGGCCGCGCAAGCCGGTGTCCGCTATTCAATTCAAAATCCTCATGCCTATATCGACAGCAACATTGTCGGTTTCATGAATATTCTGGAAAGTTGCCGCTATAACCAAGTCGAACATTTGGTTTATGCGTCCAGCAGTTCGGTATATGGTGCCAATCAAGCCATGCCGTTTTCAGTGCATGACAATGTTGATCATCCATTAAGCCTGTACGCCGCATCGAAAAAAGCCAATGAATTAATGGCTCACACTTACAGCAGTCTTTATCAGCTACCGACTACCGGCTTGCGGTTTTTCACCGTTTATGGCCCGTGGGGACGGCCTGATATGGCGCCATTTTTATTCGCTAAAGCGATTTTGGCCGGCAAAAGCATTGATGTGTTCAACTACGGCAACCACCGCCGCGATTTCACCTTTATTGATGACATCGTCGAAGGCGTCATCAGAACTTTAGACCATACCGCACAAGCCAACCCCGAGTGGAACGGCCTTAATCCCGACCCAGCCACCAGCAAAGCGCCTTGGCGAATCTACAACATCGGCAACCAACAGCCGGTAGAGTTAATGTACTTTATCGAAACCTTAGAACGGTTCTTGGGTAAAAGCGTCGAAAAAAATCTACTGCCAATACAACCCGGCGATGTACCAGATACTTATGCTGATGTCGAAGCCTTGATTAGCGATGTTGGCTACCAACCCAACACCAGCATTGAGCAAGGTGTTGAACAATTTGTTAAATGGTATTTAGAGTATTACCGATTGTAAGCAACAGCGGCCAGCCATCTCAGGCTTGAGCCCTATCCAGCAATAAAGTATAGTTTCGAGCCATGAAGATTCAGACCATCCATTCGCATCCGATTGTTACCCCTACACCAATCATTGGCTCGCTAGTGTTGCGCTTATCGCTTAGTCTATTGCCCTGACGGGCACTTACTCTATCTTATTAAAATACCTAACCTTTTTCTGTTTTCTCGGCTAAATCGCCGAACGTTTCATGAACGGAGTTCTCATGAAAGATAAATTAATCATATTTGACACAACCTTGCGCGATGGCGAACAAAGCCCCGGCGCCTCGATGACCCGTGATGAAAAAGTCCGCATTGCTCGGGCTTTGGAACGCATGAAAGTGGACGTGATTGAAGCCGGTTTTCCCGCCGCCAGCCAAGGTGATTTTGAATCGGTGCAAGCGGTTGCTGACGTGATTAAAGACAGCACGGTTTGCGGTTTAGCGCGTGCATTGGATAAAGACATCGACCGCGCGGGTGAAGCCTTACGCGGTGCCAAAAGCTCACGCATTCACACCTTCATCGCCACTTCACCGATTCACATGCAGAAAAAACTCAATATGACACCGGATCAGGTGATTGAGTATGCAGTCAGAGCGGTAAAACGTGCCCGTCAATATACCGATAACGTCGAGTTTTCACCCGAAGACGCTGGCCGTTCGGAAGAAGACTTTTTGTGCCGGATTTTGGAAGCGGTGATTGATGCTGGTGCTCGTACCTTAAACATCCCTGACACCGTAGGTTACAGTATGCCGCAACAATTTGGCGCCACGATCGCCAACTTGATTCAACGCATTCCCAATTCTGACAAAGCGATTTTCTCGGTGCATTGCCACAATGACTTAGGTTTGGCAGTGGCCAACTCCTTGTCAGCGGTGATGAACGGCGCGCGCCAAGTTGAATGTACCATCAATGGCTTAGGCGAACGCGCTGGTAATGCCTCATTAGAAGAAGTGGTGATGGCAATCCGCACTCGCCAAGACTTTTTCACTTGCGACACCACTTTGGATACCCGCGAAATCGTCACCTGCTCGAAATTGGTATCGTCAATTACCGGCTTCCCCGTCCAGCCTAACAAAGCCATTGTTGGCGCTAACGCTTTCGCTCACGAATCTGGCATCCATCAAGATGGCGTGTTGAAAAACCGTGAAACCTACGAAATCAT
>JBJSYX010000050.1:0-3882 GCA_046090005.1 Methylomonas sp.
TGTTTAGGCGTTCCAATAAGCTTGCATCAATGGCTTCGGCGTGAAAATGGCTGTTGGTTTGATTGAGTTTGAACACATCACCGGCAATCGCTTGATTCCAAGTTGCGCGTGTAACTCGCTCGGCCAGAATCAAATTAAACAAATACGAACGCGCGGCTGAGAGATAAATCGAGCTTTGTTCGCGTTTGACTTTAGCACCAGCAAACATGGCCAAGGCTTTGTTGACGTTTTGGCCGTTGCGACCGAAACGTTGTTCGCCAAAGTAATTGGGAAAGCCGTGTTGTTGGATTTGTTGCAATTGCTGTTCAGCGCGTTGGTTGTCGCCGTGCCAATTGCGGATGGTTAGGTAAAATTGGTTAGCGGCTAAAACGCCACGCTTGAGCTTGCGAGCATGACGGACGGTTTGCAGAATTTTCAGGTTGTCTGATTCTAAACCGGCCCAATCAGGATCTTGTTTACCCGGCAACCAAACACTAAACCATTGCCGAGTGCGGCCATGACGGTCTTTTAAACCGGCAAAACTGACATCACGCTGACGAACACCGGCATGACGGGCTAATAATCGGGCGATGTATTCGGTGTTTTCGTGGCATTTTTCGATGTGTAGAAATACATGCTCGCCCGCACCTTCGGGGCTAAATGAGAGGATTTCTTCGACGATAAAATCGTCAACAGTGGCTTTGATTTCACCTGTGCCGCTAGGGCCTCCAAATGCAAAAGGCCATTCCGGCAAGGTTATTTCGGTCATGTTATTTCTCGATCAGCACCACCGCTTGCACGGCAATTCCTTCTTTACGACCTTCAAAACCTAGTTTTTCGGTAGTAGTGGCTTTGACGTTGATGAAGTCAATATCGACTAATAAATCAGCGGCGATATTGGCGCGCATATCAGGGACATGCGGCAACATTTTTGGCGCTTGGGCGATGATGGTGACATCGGCGTTAATCAGTTGGTAGCCTTTTTCCTGAACGATTTTATAGACGTGGCGTAGTAATACGCGGCTATCAGCGCCTTTAAATTCGGGGTCGGTGTCGGGAAAATGTTTGCCAATATCCCCTAATGCCGCCGCGCCTAAAATCGCGTCGGCTAACGCATGTAATACCACATCGCCGTCAGAATGGGCTTCTAAGCCTTTTTCATAAGGGATTTTCACACCGCCTAAAATAATGTGGTCACCGTCGTTGAATCGGTGAACGTCGTAACCTTGGCCAACTCGAATCATTGTTGTTGCTCCATATAGAATTGTGCCAGCGCCAAATCTTCGGGCCGGGTGATTTTGATGTTATCGGGGCGACCTTCGACGATTTTAGGTTGTAGTCCTAACAGTTCTAAGGCACTGGCTTCGTCGGTTATCGCTGGATTGCCTTCGGCATCTTGTAAGGCGTCGCGTAACATCCCGTAGCGAAACATTTGCGGCGTCAAGGCGCGCCAGATGTGGCTTCTATCAACGGTTGCGGTGATGTTATGGCCATCAACCTGTTTCAAGGTGTCATGCGATGATAGCGCTAAAATGCCGCCAACAGCGTCGTCTTGTAGTGTTTCAATCAAGTTGTGAATATCATCAGCAGTTAAACACGGTCTAGCCGCATCGTGAACTAACACCCAGTCATTTTCATCGGCTTGGCCTTGTAAGGCTTTGAGGGCAGACAGCACTGAATCAGCGCGTTCTTTGCCACCGGGAGCGGTGATGACTTGCGGATGTTGAGCCATGTCTAATTCTGGCCAGTACGGGTCTTCAACAGAAATCGCTACCGCTACCGCTTGAAAAGCGCCCGATTCTACTAATCGGCTGAGGGTATGTTCAATGACGGTTTTGCCGACTAGCGGTAAATATTGTTTGGGGCGATCGGCTTGCATACGTTTGCCAACCCCAGCGGCGGGCACCACGGCCCAGCATTGAATGGTTTTGTTCATGCGCTACTCTAGCACTTGAAAGAAGGTTTGGTTTTCCTTGATCATCCCTAACTCATAACGAGCACGCTCTTCGATGGTTTCCGAGCCTTTGCGTAGATCAACAACTTCTGCATATAAGGAGTCGTTTCTTTCCTTTTTTTCTTGTGCGTCTTTAGTTAAAGCCTCAAGCTGATGGCGAGACTCAATAATTTGCGACAGACTGGCATCGCCCAACCACAAACGATATTGGAAGTGGGCAATCAGCAGGATGATAATGAGGATAAGGATTTTAATAGCCGTATCTCAAGCGGAAAACAGGAAGAAAGATTGGCTGGGTGATTACAAACCAACCCAGCCAATACCTATCTAAAGTTTATTTAGACAGCATTTTGAACGCGCTGCGACCAGCGTATTTCGCTTTATCGCCTAACTCGTCTTCGATTTTCATCAAACGGTTGTATTTAGCAACACGGTCAGAACGGCTTAATGAGCCCGTTTTGATTTGGCCTGTACCGGTAGCAACCACTAAATCAGCAATTGTGGTGTCTTCGGTTTCGCCAGAACGGTGAGAAACGACCGCGCTGTAACCAGCTGCTTTGGCTGTGCTGATCGCTTCTAAGGTTTCGGTCAAAGTACCGATTTGGTTAACTTTGATCAAAATTGAGTTAGCGATACCTTTATCAATACCTTCTTTCAAAATCGCTGGGTTAGTAACGAACAAATCGTCACCCACTAATTGGATTTGACCACCCAATTTTTCAGTTTGGTATTTCCAGCCCGCCCAGTCGTTTTGGTCTAAACCGTCTTCGATTGAGATGATTGGATATTTTTCTACCCACTCAACGAAGAAGTCAGTCATTTCTTCTGAGTTGAAGCTTCTGCCTTCAGCAGACAATTCGTAACGACCATCTTTGTAGTATTCAGAGCTTGCTGCGTCCATACCCAAGAAAATGTCTTCGCCAGCTTTGTAACCGGCTTTTTCAATCGCTTCTAAAATCACTTCGATTGCTTCTTCGTTAGAAGACAAGTTGGGCGCAAAACCACCTTCGTCACCCACAGTAGTCGCTAAACCTCTACTTTTTAAAACTTTTGCCAAGTTATGGAATACTTCGGCACCGTAACGAATCGCTTCACGGAAAGTAGGTGCGCCAACTGGCAAAATCATGAATTCTTGTAAATCAACACTGTTGTCAGCGTGTGAGCCACCGTTGATGATGTTCATCATTGGCACTGGCATGATGAATTCGCCAGTGGTGTTCAAGTATTTGTAAAGTGGAACGCCGGCTTCTTCAGCGGCTGCACGAGCGGCGGCCATTGAAACGCCCAAGATTGCGTTTGCACCTAAACGGCCTTTGCTGGCGGTGCCGTCTAATTCGATCATTTTTTGATCTAATGCGGCTTGGTTGCTGGCGTCCATACCGACAACTGCATCACGAATTTCGGTGTTGACGAATTTCACTGCGTTTAAAACGCCTTTACCTAAGTAACGTGATTTATCACCATCACGCAATTCAATCGCTTCACGCTCACCAGTTGATGCGCCTGATGGCACCATTGCGCTACCAACAACACCTGATGCTAAATAAACTTCCGCTTCAACAGTTGGGTTACCGCGTGAATCTAAAACTTCTCTTGCTTTTACATCTACTATTCTTGCCATTGCTTTGCCTTTTATAGTGTGGTTTCAATCAAACTGCTGGATTTAACAGCTTTATCTATAGTCATTAACATTTCTAACAATTCTTTCATACGGTGCAAAGGCCATGAATTAGGGCCGTCGCTTAACGCTTCTTCTGGCTTTGGATGTGATTCCATGAACAAACCAGCAATCCCTACCGCCATTGCCGCTCTCGATAAAACGGGAACAAATTCACGCTGTCCACCCGAACAATTACCTTGTCCACCTGGCAATTGCACAGAATGGGTGGCATCAAATACTACGGGGCATCCCGTATCGCGCATGACCGCTAAGGAACGCATATCGGAAA
>JBJSYX010000051.1:0-4014 GCA_046090005.1 Methylomonas sp.
GCAAGCTCGAAGATTGCGGGGAAATGATTTTTCAAAGTAGGGTGGGGTGAGTTTACGAACCACATCACGCTTAACTTTATTCAACACAGCCTATCGAGCTGTAGATTAGGCACGCTCGATAGAGCATAACCCAACAATCGAAGCCAAACGCGTTGGGTTACGGCTAGAGCCTAACCCCACCAAGCTTTGGTTGTTCAGTGTAGCTATCGAGATGCATATTTAGCTGATTGCTCAAAAATGGCGTATTGAATTGGGCGATCGATTTTTTCCTCAACAGGACTAGCAATAAAGTTTGTAACCAGAGCCTCAACAACAGGATTTCTATTCTCTTCTTTTCCACCAAGATGATAGAAATGTTCACGGGTAATAACATTATATTTTGACCACAATGATTTGACATATTCGTTTTCACGAAAATCATTATGGTGCCACGTTGATAAAATAAATTTCCCGTTAAACCCTGCAGTTTTATTAAACAACTCACGCTCATGGGTTTCATCCCAGCCATTATAATAATCAACATGCCTATCGATATAGGGAGGATCACAATAAATAATATCTTGAAATGAGGCTTCGGAAATTGTTTTAGTGAAATCCTGACATTTAAACGTAAAGTGTTTTGCTTTAATAACTTTACTTACCCAATCCACTTGATTAACAATTTTTGTTACATAAGCTTGTGCAAAGCGTTGGGGCTTCCGGCAAAAGGGAATGTTAAAACCACCTTTTTTATTAAAGCGAATCATTCCATTGAATCCTGCCCGATTGACAAATAGAAAATCAAGCGGTGAATGCTCAGCGTTAAACCGATCTCTAATGAAATAATAGTGATCTTCACCTTTTTCTAATAACAATGCCCCTTCACGAACAAGATAGGCTTTAACCACTTCGGCAGTTATTTCCCCAGATGCTATGCCAGAGTAAAAATTAATCAGGTGTGGATTAGTATCACTTAATAGCGCCCTTTGCGGAGCGATATTAAAAGCAACTGCACCTGTTCCCATAAAAGGCTCAATCCATACACCATCAAAATCGGCAGGTACAATACTTTTTATCCAAGGCACCAATTTGGTTTTTATACCTTGGGATTTAATCGGAGGAGCCCATACTTTGGTACTCATTTTTCGCCATTCCTTTTATTAATAACCAGCGAAACATCACCATTTTTGTACTCAACGAACTCACGCAATGTCGTAATTTTTCTCGTCCCGCCTTTCCCGTCTTGAATGGTGATTTTTTGGTAATTCATCCAATATTCGTCAAACCAATTTTCGCCCAAATTTGAAAACATACCTCGACCAGCAATTATGTCGGCAATATTATTGATGCTTCCTATATTGGCCGTATTGCCACTACCACCTTTATCACTGGCGATTTTCCATTTTTCGGTAACAAAGAATTGGAAATTTCTTACAACAGAGGAAATGGATTGCAATTCATCAATACGATGGGGCTTTGTTTCATCAATGGTTGCACCGTCAGTTCTATCATAGATGATGCCTAGGCAAAAATGGCCTGAATATGAACCGTAAGGGAATTGAATATTTTTAGTGCTGGTACGGTTTTCAAAATACGCACCATGTGAACCAAGCGTGAATCCGTTGCATAAATGCGGTTTCTTGGGGTTTCTATAAGTTGTCTTGAAATCAACCGCAAATTTGATAGATTCGTTATCAGCTTTTACGAATGAGATGTCAGGAAATAGTTCTGGTGCTCAGCAAGCACGACTTTGTAACCGATTGATTGGGCAAAGTTCAAAATCTGCGGAAATAAGTGGATTTCAAGAATTTTTGAAACGATTTTAGTATCGGCTGAAATAGTATATACATTTTTAAAAATATCAATAAACCCTTTTACAGTCCATTGCCCATCATCTGTACTGACATAGTTTTTAAGTCCAGTGACAAACTCTTCAAGATTACTTGCAAATTTTTCTTTCTCTGTCATTCGATTTCAGCGTTAAATTTGATCGGTTATCGATTGTACAAGCTATGCACTTGGATAGGAATCAAGTTATAGGATAAAACACATCACACTTTACGTCGTGAAATACATTCTATCGTGCTATTCCGCACTAGGAACAGTCCGTTGGGTTCGCTCGATGAGCGTAACCCAACAATCGAAGGCCAACGCGTTGGGTTACGGCTAACGCCGAACCCAACCTACCGAGCTCAACCTCTTTTTGATTACAATCGTCACTCATTGATATTTACTTATTAGAAGTTTCATCATCTTTTGGAATATTATTTGGTCTAGGCCGCATTTTTGAAACCCCTTCAATACTTGTTTTTTACTTTTCCTTCATTACTATAAGTCATGTGATTAGACATTTCCGATAAAAATGACTCGATTAAATCTTTAGTTTCTTTTTCATTCACAACATAACCCCATTATCTCTGAATATTCACATCCAATATTACCCACACTTACTCTCCCCACAATTCAAACAAGTCATACACCCATCCATCAATACCATCGCCTTGGTGCTGCATTTCACACACAGCACGGCTTTTTCAGGGAACGCTTGGCCTTCTGACTCGCCATGCTGGGCTTCAAACTCGCGGCGTTTTTCGGCTAAGAATTGTTTTTGGTGGTCGGTCATGGTTTCGGATTTGATCATGCCGATGTGTTTCATGTGCGATTCAATCGCGGTGCCGATTTCGGCGACCAACGAGGGCATAAACACCCCGCCTTTTTTGAAGTAGCCACCTTGTGGGTCGAATACCGCTTTCATTTCTTCAACCAAAAAGGTCGCGTCGCCACCTTTGCGGAATACCGCTGAAATAACCCGAGTTAAGGCCAAAACCCATTGGAAATGCTCCATGTTTTTGGAGTTGATGAAGATTTCGTAAGGGCGGCGTTCTTCGTGTTGGGTGCCTTGATTCAAAATCATGTCATTGATGGTGATGTACAAGGCGTGTTCGGATTGCGGGGTTTTGATTTTATAGGTCGAGCCGAGCAGCACTTCGGGACGCTCGACGTTTTCGTGCATACTTTCCAAGGATGGCGCAGCTTCTTGCTTAACGGCTTCCACTTGGTCTTTGTTGACGACTTTGTAGCCGACGATTTTTTTGCTGATTTTGTGCATACTCATTTGATTTACCTTGCAATAATTAACTTAGGCGTAACCCCAATCATAAGGGGGTACTGTTTATCTGTTTGTAAAAGTTGTTTAACACAAGCTTGACTCAACATCCGGTAACATAGATAATATTTCTAAGGATTGAGGATTCTCGGTCGACACAAAGCCTCGATGGTTTCATCGGGGCTTTTTGTTTTTAGGGATAACATCGCAAACCATAGCCGATTTTGTCACCTTGACTGCTTGTAAAAAATTTAGCGTTTACGATTTCAAATGCTCTATTGGTTTGATCTGGTTTCAACTTATTTAAACCAATAGGTCTGGCTACTAAATCAGCTAATTGTAAACCTGCAGAATTACTTTTTTTATCTGCAAACACTAATTGAAAAGGCAATGATTGGCGAAAGTAATTATTACCTGCACAAATCCGCCGAAACTCTAGCTCTAATTCATCATCCTCAACACGCCCTCGCTGCTCAACAATAATATGCGTCACAGCTGATTGTTTTTGTAAGAAAGAAAAAATCTGCTCCAATCCAAATCGCAAACCAATATGATATGGATTTTCTAAATCAGCATGAGATTCTCGATATGTTTTCTTATCAATCACAGTAGTAATCAAAGTAAATGGAATCGTTTGAATAATATCGGTGAGTTCATTTAAAAAATCAGCTTTAAGTTGTTTAGTCTTCAAGAAAGCAAAACTTCCTCTATCTCTACGTATATCGGTTTCGTGCAAAATAATTTGATCGTGACCAAAATGCTTAAGCTTAAACTCTTGAATTAAGGGCACAACAGTTTGCACATAATCAATTTTCTTAAAAACACAAAAAACTAACACAAATATCGGATAACTGGGATCAATGGTATTTAAACCATGATCCCCGCTTTCATCCACGTAAACAATGTAGTCAGAAAAACCAATGTCCATT
>JBJSYX010000052.1:0-3156 GCA_046090005.1 Methylomonas sp.
CGAACCTCAGTCACCAATCCATTGCGATCAGCCATTAACCATTGTGGGGTTGATGGTGATTCTTTATCAGCAGTCAATCGGGTCCAATATTCCAACTTGCGGCTAGATTCACGCACCGAAATCTTATCTCCCGGCTTTACCAAGTAAGATGGGATATTCATCGGATGACCATTCACATTAAAGTGAGCATGGGTCACCAATTGCCGAGCACCTGCTCGTGATGCTGAGAAACCAGCGCGGTAAATCACATTATCCAAACGACGCTCTAGCAAAACAAGCAATTCAGCACCGGTCACACCGCGTGAGCGGGTTGCTTCGCGGAAATAACGGCGGAACTGGGTCTCAAGCACACCATAAATACGGCGTACTTTTTGCTTTTCACGCAATTGAATAGAATAGTCACGGGGTTTTGTCCGTTTCCCTTTCAAATTTGGGCCGTGTTGACCAGGCACAGTCCCACGCTTATTCATAGCACACTTGCTAGACAAGCAGCGCGAGCCTTTCAAAAATAGTTTATCGCCCTCGCGGCGGCACAATCTACAAACAGGTTCAATATGTCGAGCCATTTCTTATTTTTAGATTTTTGAGTTTAAATTTTAGATTTATAACACTCAGTTAGCCTATAAAACCAAAATCTAAAATCATAAATTCCTCTAGACGCGGCGCTTCTTTGGCGGGCGGCATCCATTATGAGGGACTGGGGTAATATCCGTAATTGACTTAACGCGCAAACCTGATCCCTGTAGCGCACGCACAGCAGACTCACGCCCCGGTCCCGGGCCTTTTACCAACACTTCTACTTCCTGCATACCATTGTCAACTGCCGAGCGATATGCATTTTGTGCGGCAATACGGGCGGCAAATGGCGTACTCTTACGGTTACCACGAAACCCCGCTGATCCCGAGCTATTCCAACAAATCGTTCCACCCACTTTATCGGTGATTGTAATAATCGTATTATTGAATGTCGCAGAAATATGGACTTGTCCATATGCTACATTTTTCTTTGCGCGCCGTGGGTTGGTTTGTCGGCGCACTACTCGTTGCTTTTTCTGTTCAGCCATAATTAGATTTACGATTTACGATTTAACGATTTACGATTTAACTGTAAAAATACAATCACAAATCGTAAACCATAAATCGCAAATTTAAGATTACTTCTTCTTTGCACCCTTACGGCGACCGCGACCGGCGACCGTCTTCTTAATACCCTTACGAGTTCGTGCATTGGTGCGCGAGCGTTGGCCACGTGTGGGCAAATTGCGCTTGTGGCGCAGCCCTCGATACGAGCCAATTTCAATGAGGCGCTTAATATTTAATTGCACTTCACGGCGCAAATCACCTTCTACACGATATTCTTTTTCAATAATCTCGCGTAGCTGGGCTACCTCTACTTCGGTCAAATCTTTAATACGAGTCGCGGGACTAATTTTAGTGCGAGCCAGAATTACTTGTGCGTTTTGTCGCCCTACCCCATAAAGGTAGGTTAAACCGATATCAACGCGCTTCTGTCGCGGCAAGTCAACGCCTGCAATACGTGCCATCTATCTCTTCTCCTAAATACTCTCTAGAAACCAAGTTTTTATGAACTAAAGAATCGGCTTCTGTTTGTTCTAGCCCTGTCGCTGTTTATGCTTGGGGTTTTCGCAAATAACGAAAATTTTTCCTTGGCGCTTTACCACTTTGCACTTTGGGCAGCGCTTTTTTACCGATGCTGAAACTTTCATATCAAACCTCTATCAACGCGTAATTTTACGCGCAAAAAACCGACTCACCTACCGGCGAGCCGGACTATCTCAATTTAAAATTGTTAACACTTCTGGCTCACCATCTGTGATCGCCACCGTGTGCTCAAAATGGGCGCTAAGTTTACCATCTTTTGTCGCAACTGTCCAGAGGTCTTTCTTAACTTTTGTTCCGGCAACCCCTTGATTGATCATAGGTTCCACCGCAATTGTCAAACCCGGACGCAACATAAAGCCGCGATCCTCTTCGCCCGTATTCATTAAACTAAAGCCTTCATGTAGCTTACGCCCGACACCATGGCTGCTATATTCTTCAACCACACTATAACCACGTCCATGCGCAACCCGTTGAATTGCTGCCCCAATATCTCCGAAGCGATTGCCTTTACGCATGACAGCAATCGCACACTTTAAGCATTCCTGCGTCGTTAGCATCAATTCTTGGGCATATCGGTTTACTCGCCCCACCGGAAAGGTGGTGGCAGAGTCAGCATGGTAGCCCTTGTAACAAGCACCAACATCTATTTTAACAATATCGCCTTCTTTTAATCGACGCGTGGTGGGAATACCATGCACAATCTCATCGTTTACCGAAGCACAAATTGTGCCCGGAAAAGGCGGCTGCCCCACTGTTTTATCAGGGATATAACCCTTAAATGATGAAATTGCGCCATGTTTTGCAATAATATCGGCTGCAATTTGGTCTAGCTCTAAAGTGGTGACACCCGGTTTTACATAATGCCCAATTTCGGCTAAAACCGTCGCAACAATACGACCTGCTTGCCGCATCACAGCTAATTCTGGGGGCGATTTGAGAACTATCATGTCCTATACCTTCTCAATCGCTGCCAACAATGCTGCTGTTACTTGGTCAACAGTTTGTTCACCATCAATTTGACACAATAACCCTCGATCTGAATAATATGAAATCAGCGGGGCCGTATTTTTTTCAAATACTTTGACTCGTTCTGTCACTGTTGCTGGCTCGTCGTCTGGGCGGCGGTATAAGGTTCCGGCACAATCATTTTTCTTACATACCTTGACATCATTTGGTCCTAAACTATAAACAGAACCACATACATTACAAGTCCATCGATTGCTCAGCCGTTCGACCAACAACTCAGATCGCACATGCAAATAAGGCACAATTGTGATTGCTTGCCCAATATTTTTGAGCATTTCATCTAATGCAAGGGCTTGGGGCTGTGTTCGCGGAAACCCATCCAAAATAAAGCCCGTTTGACAATCCGGTTTGCTCAAGCGATCTTGCACAATTTGAATTGTAAGACCATCAGGGACGAGTGCACCACTATCCATTATTGCAGCAACACGCCGCCCTAATTCGCTATCACTTTTACGAATCGCACGGAACATATCACCACTGGAGATATGTGGAATATGAAATTGCTGG
>JBJSYX010000053.1:0-6670 GCA_046090005.1 Methylomonas sp.
ATCGAAGCACCGTTTTTTTTAGCGCAAACCTTGCGTGAACAGGCGCGTGACCAGCGTTTCTTGCTGGTGGATTGTTTGACCTTGTATCTGGCGCAATGGCTTTGTCCCGATTGCAATCCTCCGCAGGATAAAAGCTGGCAGCAAGAACGTGAAGAACTATTAGTGAGCTTGGTGAATTTGCCTGGACAAATTGCCTTGGTCAGCAATGAAGTTGGTTTGGGAATTGTGCCGATGGGAGAAATCAATCGTCGCTATCAAGATGAAGCGGGGCGTTTAAATCAAGCGGTCGCAGCGGTTTGTGATCAAGCGCTGTTTATGGCTGCAGGATTGCCTTTAAAACTCAAAGGCTAGAGATGAAAGCGCCTTTTCCGGCCTTGATGATTCAAGGCACCACTTCTGATGCCGGTAAAAGCACCTTGGTCACCGGTTTGTGTCGTTACTATCAGCGCCAAGGGGTGGCGGTGGCGCCGTTTAAGCCACAAAACATGGCATTGAATAGCGCGGTAACCATTGATGGTGGTGAAATTGGCCGCGCACAGGCAGTGCAAGCCGCCGCCTGTGGTTTGCCACCGCATAGCGATATGAATCCAGTGTTGCTGAAACCGAATAGCGATACCACCGCGCAAGTGATTATTCATGGCAAGGTATTGCAGAACCAATCAGCGCAGCAATATCACGATTACAAACAAGTTGCCAAGCAAGCTGTATTGGATTCGTGGCAACGCTTAGGCCAGCAATATCAAATGCGGTTGGTCGAAGGCGCGGGCAGTCCGGCGGAAATTAATCTGCGCCAAGGCGATATTGCCAATATGGGCTTTGCCGAAGCGGTGGATTGTCCGGTGATTTTAATTGCTGATATTGATCGTGGTGGCGTATTCGCCCATTTAGTTGGTACTTTGGATTTACTGTCTGCCAGCGAACAGCAACGGGTGGTTGGTTTTGTCATCAATCGCTTTCGCGGTGATATTGCTTTACTAAAATCGGGTTTGGATTGGTTGGAAGCTAGGACCGGTAAGCCGGTGTTAGCGGTGTTACCGTATTTGCATGACTTGTATTTAGAAGCTGAAGACGCTTTATCGACCCGCCATGCCAAACAAGCTGAGGATGCGATTTTTCATGTTGTGGTGCCGTATTTGCCCAGTTTCAGCAATCACACCGACTTTGACCCTTTGCAACTGCATCCTGGCGTTAAAGTCAGTTTTGCCAAAAGCCCTGATCAGATTGATGGTGCTGATTTAATCGTATTGCCGGGTAGTAAATCGGTGGTCACTGATTTGGCACGATTAAGAAGCCAAGGCTGGGACAGTTTTATTCAGCGCCACTTACGCTACGGCGGCAAAGTACTGGGGATTTGTGGTGGTTTTCAGATGTTGGGTGCGGTGATTGATGATCCGTTGGGTCTGGAAGGCGAGGTTGGTCGTGTCGAAGCTTTAAATTTATTAGCCATGGAAACCACGCTCCAGCCTGAAAAATGTTTACGGCAAAGCGTGGGGCATTTTTATCAGCAAACTATCGCAGTCAGTGGTTATCAAATTCATTTAGGTGTTAGTCACGGCCCCGCTTTGCAGCGGCCTTTATTGCTATTGGATGATGGCGCAGATGGGGCAATGTCCGACGATCAACAAATTGCCGGTACCTATTTACACGGTTTATTTGATTTACCAGAAGCCTGTAATGCTGTGTTGGCTTGGGCTGGATATAAACAACATCAGGCGGTGGATTTCAATGCCTTGCGGGAAGCGGGAATTGATCGTTTGGCGGATATGTTGGCGGCTGATTTTGATTTTCAACGGTTGGAAGCTTTGTTGCAAAAATGTGTTTAAAAATCACCCCAACCATTTTCATAAACCAAATCTTCAAGCTTTTCTCTAGTTGCCCAGCCTTCGGTTTCCAGCATGGGGCGCGAGTAAAATTCATTGACATAGCCAATGCACAAAATCGCGATTGGTTTGGCATCGCTGGGCATATCGAGTAATTTGGCTAAGGGTTGTGGCTCAAATAACGAGACCCAGCCAACGCCTAAACCTTCGGCGCGTGCCGCCAGCCATAGGTTTTGAATCGCACAAGCGGCGGAGGCTAAATCCATTTCCGGTAAGGTGCGGCGGCCAAATAGATGCTTGTCACGGTCGTTCATCAGTGAAACCACCAGTAATTCACCACATTCGCGAATACCTTCCACTTTTAGGCGCATAAACTCATCTTCACGTTCGGCTAAAGCTTGGGCGGTGGCGATACGTTCGGCTTCGACTAAATTGTGAATTTGCTGACGTAAATGATGGTCGGTAATCCTGATAAATCGCCAAGGCTGCATAAAGCCGACACTGGGCGCGAAATGCGCTGCTTGTAATAAGCGAGCCAGTATTTCGGCAGGCACAGGGTCAGAGCGGAAATGGCGCATGTCGCGTCGTTCGGCAATCACCCGATAAATGGCGTCTTTGTCTTGTTGATTAAAACTATTCATGGCTTAGCGATTGATGTAACCGATTTTGTGAAGCGGGTCGTTGAAGGTGAGTTGTGTCACGCTGCCATAATCGAGTTGAAATTTAAACACTTCGCTTAAAGGCAGGTTCAGCACTTGTCCCAGCAATGAGCGAATCACGCCGGCATGAGTAATAATCAAGATCGGATTGCCTTGATATTGGCTTTGTAATTGATCGACAAACTCAGTCACCCGTTGTTGTAATGCCAAAAAGCTCTCACCATTAGGCGGTGGCGTGTCGATATAAGTTGTGCTCCAAGCGTCTAATTGCTGGCGCGGGATCGCCTCCCAAGCTTGCATTTCCCAGTCACCAAAATCTAATTCCATCAGCCGCGCATCGGTTTTTAGCGTTGCTAATTGCAATTGTTCAGCCAATTTGGTGCAGCGCTGCAATGGGCTGCTAAAACCGATAATCGGCGAAACGTCGGTTAATTTACTGCGAACGGCGTTTAAATCGTCACTAAAGCTGTCGGCAACGTCCAGATCAGTTTGACCATAACAAATGCCGCTGGCGATTGCTGGTCGAGTGTGTCGAACTAAATAGAGCTGCATATGACGATGCCAAGGTAAAACGCCACTTCACATAATTGCTGCATCGCGCCTAAACAATCGCCAGTATAGCCACCCAGTTGTTGGACTAATTTGCGGCTAAATCCCAGCCAGACCAGTATTACCAAAATTAAGGCGGCGCTGTGATTGAGTGGTAATAAAGCTAACGGTGCCAAGCCGCAAAGATTGGCTATCAACAATTCACTAGGGGTAATTTGTTGAGCCAGTGGTTTGGCTTTACCGATTTCTCGGACATAGTTTTGGCGAGCAATGACCCAGACAGCCGCTAAACGACTGACAGCGTGCCCCGCGATTAGCGTGGCAGGCATTAAGGTGGCGTTGATTGCAGTTAAGGCTTGGAATTTGCCTAGCAAGATCATCACTAAAGCAACAGCGCCGTAACTGCCGATGCGCGAGTCTTTCATGATGTTGAGTATTTGTTCCTTGCTCCAGCCACCGCCTAAACCATCAACGCTATCGGCCAAGCCATCTTCGTGAAAAGCCCCCGTAACTAATAAGCTGCAAGTCATGCTGAGCAATACCGCTAAGTTTGGCGGTAAGACTAAGGCCGAAAGCCAAAAACTGGCAGCGGCAAACCAGCCAACGATAATCCCGACCAAAGGAAAATAGCGAACCGCATGATTGAGTTCATTTTCACTGCTGCCTGCCCAGCGAATCAATGGCAAGCGGGTGAAAAAGCATAAGGCGGTGAAAAATAAGCGCAGTTGATATGCCATTAATCTTGACGCTGGCTAATGCTGGCGCTATCAAACGAGGCCATTTGGTTGAGAAAGTTTACCGCCGCTTGCACGACAGGATAGGCGATTGCTGCACCGGTACCTTCGCCCAAGCGCATCCCCAAGTCCAACAGCGGATTAGCGTTTAATTCGGTCAGTAAGCGGCTGTGGCCGGCTTCACCAGAGCGATGACTGAAAATCGCATAGTCGATAATGGCTGGCTTTAAACGTGCGGCAACCAATAATGCGGTGGTGGCAATAAAACCATCAATCAGCAATATGGCGCCTTGTTCAGCCGCTCCCAGCATGGCACCGACCATCATCGCAATTTCAAAACCACCCAAGCAGGCCAAGATTTTTAAAGGCTCATCCAGTGAGGCTTGATGAAATGTTAGTGCTTGGTTGATAACGGCTTGTTTATGTAACATCCCCGCATCATCAAGGCCTGTGCCGCGTCCTATACAGTCGGCAACGGGTAGCTGGCACAAAGCGCTCATTAATGCTGAGGCGCTGCTGGTATTACCTATTCCCATTTCACCAAACCCCAGCACATTACTACCTTGGGCGATTTCAGCTTGCGCTAACTGACGACCACGACTCATCGCTAATTGACATTGCTCTGTGGACATAGCGGCAGTGCGTAAAAAATTAGCAGTGCCGTTGGCAATTTTGGCGTTAATCAAGCCGGTTTGATCGTTAAATTCAGCATTGACTCCAGCATCAATCACTCGCAAAGCAATCTGATTTTGTTGGGCAAACACGTTAATCGCAGCGCCACCGGCTAAAAAGTTCAATACCATTTGGTAAGTCACTGCTTGCGGGTAGGGGCTGACGCCTTCAGCGGTAACCCCGTGATCAGCTGCGAATACTAAAATCGCCGGTTTGTTTAAATTTGGCGATAGCGTTTGTTGGATTAAGCCGATTTTTAAGGCCAGTGTTTCCAGCTTGCCGAGCGCGCCCAACGGCTTGGTTTTTTGGTCAATTTTGGCCTGTAATTGGCTGCGAATTGATGAATCGGGGTGAGGAATATAAATGTCTGAAAGCATGAAAAGTGCTGGTTAGCAGAGGTAATTGCAAGCACCTGTTTTACCGTAGTGTCGGCAGTGCGTCAAACCGCGGGTAGTGTTTTTGTTGCGAATTCGATACAATCCTCGTTCTTCTTTCAGGTGTCTAGGTTGTTTTCAACTTAGCTTAAACAGGAAGTTGGTGCGGTGATTAGCCCTTAATCATCAATGCCAACGCTGCCCCCGCAACGGTAAATAAGTAAAGAGCTGCGTTAACGCCACTGTGCATTTTGCATGGGAAGGTCGCAGATCAGGCCCTAAAGCCACTTATAAGCCCGGAGACTGGCCCGAGAGAGTATTCGAGACAGCGGAGGGCTGTTGGCGAAGGTTTGAGCCAGTCTCTTGCTATCTCGTTGCTATTTTTCCTCTGTCATTTTTTCAGCCATGCGCGGTGGGCGCAGAGGACAACATGCAAAAATCTTTATTCAGTTCATTATTGCTGGCTAGCGTCAGCGCGTCTTTAACGGCACAGGCCGCTAACAATGATGAAATTAATCTCCCCGAAACGTTAGTGACAGCAACCCGTAGCGATACCGCGAAAAACGAGTTGGCGTCAGCTTCAACTGTTTATACCCGTGAAGATATTGAGCGTTTGCAAGTTAGGACTTTGCCGGATTTGTTGAAAGGTTCGGCGGGTGTTGATTTAGTTCAAAACGGGGGGTATGGCCAACCGTCAAGTGTGTACATGAGAGGTACCAATGCTAGTCACGTCTTGGTATTGATTGATGGAATTAAGGCTGGTTCAGTGACTTCTGGAACGACAGCTTTTGAATTGATTCCGGTTGAGCAAATTGAACGGGTGGAAATCATTCGTGGTCCTCAATCTAGCTTATATGGTTCCGAAGCGATTGGTGGTGTGATTCAGATTTTTACTCGCAAGGGTAAGCAGTCGGATAAACCAAGTATTTCCGTAGAAGCTGGTGGCGGTTCTTATGACACTCATCGGGAAGCGGGGAATATCAGTGGCCGGTGGCAGAATAGTTGGTATAACTTGGGCGTGTCTAATATTGAAAGTAATGGATTTGCGCCACAACAAGTTGTTCAACCTGGTGTTGTTAATCAAGGAGGGTATAGTAATACAGCTATCAATGCTAAAGCAGGTCATCGATTTGATAATAATGCAGAGGTTGAAGCATTCTTCATGCGGGCTGAAGGTATTAACCAATATGCTGGATATGATGTTACATCAACTAATAGAAAAGATTTTGTTAATCAGGTGGTTGGAGCCTCTTTAACGAAAGACTTACTGGATAACTGGCGTTCAATTTTGCGGGTTGGGCAAACTCGTGATGACGGGACTAACTTTCAACCGAATAGACAGTTTGGCGATAAGTTCGATACTACTCGTTGGAATGTCAGTTGGCTTAATGAAGTGACGCTGAGTTCTGAGCATAAAGCAATTTTAGGTACCGACTATCGTGTTGATGAGGTCAATAGTTCAACTCAATACGACAAGACATCACGTTACGATGTGGGAGTGTTTGGTGAATTACATAGTAAAGTATTTGATAGTCATTTTTTAAATGCTTCATTACGATGGGATGAAAATCAAGCGTTTGGCGATTATGTTACTGGTAATATTGGGTGGCGCTTTAATTGGAAGTATGGATTAAGTACGTTTGCTAGATTTGGTAACGCTTTTAATGCGCCGTCATTTAATTTTTTGTATTACCCAGGATATGCAAATCCTAATTTAAAGCCCGAACAATCAACTAGTGTCGAAACAGGGTTAGCTGGTAATCACGATTGGATGAATTGGCAATTACGCGCTTATCACACTAATGTTGATAACTTAATTGATTCAGTAGCCCCGACTTACTTGCCACAAAATATAAATAAAG
>JBJSYX010000054.1:0-2596 GCA_046090005.1 Methylomonas sp.
CGTTGTAAAAGCGGGCGGCGGCAAGGTGCAATTGTTGAAGTGGGCGCAATACCCCACGGATTGGTCGCCTGAAAAAGACAATATCACGCCGATATGGGAAGCCCTGCATCACTTGATTCGTGTATTTAATCAACAAGGTGAAACTGCTGCCGGTAGTCTGTTGGCTCGTATGCACGAACGCAGCGAAGCCATGCGCCAATTGGCTTATCGGCTTTATTCGCTCTGCGAACGAAAAAACTGGGCAGAAGATGCCAGAGCCTACAACGAACTGATCATCGCCTGGCCGGAAATTCTGGCTGCGTCAGCAGAGGCCGGTCATAAAGGTGAGCAATTGGGCTTGGATATGTTTGCGGAGTAGCCATGATCAAACATTTATCTTTACGCAATTTCACGGTGTTCAAGGATGCCGATCTCAAGTTTTCACCCGGTTTGAACGTCATCATTGGTGAGAATGGCACGGGTAAGACCCATTTATTGAAAATTTCTTACCTTTTATCGTGTGCTCTATCGAACACAGGTAATGAACCGATTAGGTCTAATGAGCGTTGGGAAAACTACCTTTCGACACGAATTAAGAATATTTTTAAAGTTGATAAGATTGGCAACTTGGTAAATACCAATAGCAATGACCAATGTAGCGTTGGTTTATCCTATTGTTCAATAGGTCAACAAGATTCAATTTTTGCCGAGTCAGATCGTTGGTTTTCTTTCTCTAATCGCTCTAAGGAAAAAGTGAGCCTTGAACGTTATGATTTTGATTTTCTTAATATGCATGGATATGGCAAATCCGTTTACTTGCCTACTAAGGAAATAGTTTCATTTTTCGAAGGATTTTTGGCGCTATATGAAAAACGCGAATTGCAGTTTGACGAAACCTACCGGGATTTAGCGTTGAACTTATCGGCCAGTAAATTAAAAAATCCGCCATCTTTCATCAAGAAAGATTTAAATCAACTGCATAGTGACGTTGGCGGCAGCTTAAAGCTGGAAGGCGGCAAGTTTTATCTGCTCACTCCAGGTTCGAAACCACGGGAAATTACCTTGGTTGCCGAGGGCGTTAGAAAAATTGCCACCTTGTTACATCTGCTGGAAAACGGCAGCTTGGAAGTTGGCGACACACTGTTTTGGGATGAACCTGAAAGCAATCTTAACCCCAAGTTGATCAAGGATGTGGCTGCTGCGCTGTTGTTCCTCTGCCAACAGGGCATTCAAGTTGTTGTTGGTACGCATAGTTTGTTTTTATTGCGGGAAATCGAAATTTTAACTGCACAGGAGCCTTTCAAATCCATTTCACAGCGCTATTTTTCCTTGGGAAAAACCGATTCTGGTGTAAACGTGCAGCAAGGCGACTCGGTTGATGAGATCAATCCTTTTGTGATGTTGGATGAGGAATTGGCGCAATCTGATCGGTTTATGAATGCGGGTAATCATTAATGGCGATTTTATCAGAAGGTCGATTGCAATTTGATTTTGGTGAATCTTGCTTGGCTGAAAAATACGATGACTGGTCATTTTTTCGTAATCAATTCCAAAGTACCGGCGGCGGAGCAAAAGCTGTCGATATGGTGTGTTTATCTAATGGTATTTGTTGGTTGATCGAGATTAAGGATTATCGTGAACATCCGCGTACAAAACCGCAAGACCTTGGTGATGAAATCGCCGCCAAGGTCAAAGACACATTGGCTGGGTTGTTTGCTGCGAAAACCAGAGCAAATGAGCTAACTGAGAGCGCTTTTTCCAAGAAAGCGCTCAATAGCAATGCCATTAAGGTGGTTCTGCATCTCGAACAGCCCGAAAAAAAATCTAAATTGCGACCACGCGCCATTGATCCAGCAGCGCTCAAACAATCATTAAAACGTCAGTTACGCGCTATCGATGCTCATCCAAGCATTGTCAGCCAACAAACGCTATTGTCGGATATGGACTGGAAAGTCACAGGATAAATCATGAGTCTTAAACCCTGGCGTGAGATCGCCAAACCCCATAAAGACGTGCTGGAAGGCACTTTTAAACAATCTGAGTTTGCGGCAGACATTAGTTTGGTCGCTTCGGGCAAAGCACCCGAAGAATATCAGGATGCGGAAAAGTTTTTTGCAAGAACCTTTATTACCGAAGGTATGAAATTATTGCTAATCTCTGTTGTGCAACGATTGAGCGGTCAAGGTGGTGATCCAGTCATTCAACTGCAAACAGCATTTGGTGGTGGTAAGACGCATACAATGTTGACCGTCTTTCACCTGGCGACTCGTAAAGTTGATACTCGACAATTGACCGGTATTCCAGCGGTTCTTGATCTTGCAGGTATTACCGACTTGCCCTATGCCAAAGTCGCTGTGTTGGATGGTATTAAGCTCTCACCTAGCCAATCAATGTTGCATGATGGTGTTGCTATCAATAGCTTATGGGGTGAACTGGCTTGGCAACTAGCTGGCCAATCTGGTTATGAACTTGTCAAACAGTCTGATCTTGATGGTACTTCCCCTGGGAAGGAAGTGCTTATCAATCTGCTGTCCCAAGCTGCTCCATGCGTTATTCTCATTGATGAGCTAGTTGCTTTTATTCGCCAGTTTGAACCTGGGCAACATTATTTGGCGGG
>JBJSYX010000055.1:0-7202 GCA_046090005.1 Methylomonas sp.
GGTTGACTCACTCCAAAAACGGCGGAAATGATCAATAAAGTCACACTAATAGACTTCAAATGATAAGTCGGTTTTCGACCTTGTATAAGCGGATGAATTTGACATTGATTCATAGCGGAGCATCCTTAAACAGCTGATTAATTGAGTTCTTTAAACGATGGTTTGCAACCGAGCTTTGGTTTTGTAAAACCAAAGCGTTTGCGAACGCACATATAGATTAAAGGCAACATTCCTCGTTTATCTGTTCGATAAACCGCTTAGAATCGAAGCGACTAGACAGCAATTTGCAATCTTTAGAGCGTTTTGGGGACTATTTTCTAAGCTGTTTGGATTGGACTTGACTGATACTCTGTGCCATTAAAGTAAGCACTTGGATCAAATTGAAAACGTAGGGTACGCGGTGCATACCCTACGCAGATAGCAGAATTTTTAAAGCCATTCCACACGTTTACTTAGAAACAAGGCTTAATGCTGTTCGGCGTAGCAGATGGGGGGAATCAAGCCACTGCGTAACATCAAATAGCGTTGAGGGTAATTTGAGATTCAATTTTCAAAAACATCCGCGCCTTTGGGGGCTTTGAAGTTAAACAAATCGCCATTCAAACTCGGATTCACTTGAATGTTTGTAAAATAAATTCGGGTTAATTGACCGAAATTATCGCTCAACTCCATACCACCGAGTTGACCATTTTCCATACCAATTAAGACATATTTGAATCCGCTTTCTTCATTTTTAGGTGAGAGTCTGACCCAGTTCATGCCATCATCTTGGCCTTGCTCATCCAGTTTAAATTTTTCTTCAATATCGACCTGGCCGGTTAACAATAATGCTGGGGTTGAGCCTAATGAGTCGTCGAGTTTTTTGACCGTGACTTGTTCTAAATCAGCATCGTAAAACCAGACTTTGCCGCCGTTAGAAACGATTTCTTGCGTGAATGGTTTTTGATAATTCCAGCGAAATTTACCGGGGCGACTTAAATAAAATTTACCCGTGCTGGTTTGGCCGGCACGACCGGCTTTATCAAAACTCACTTGTTTAAAATCAGCACTTAAAGCTGCGCTGGCGTGTAAAAACGCTTTCAATTGCACAATCGGTGCAGACTCGGCAATCGCGTTGGTGCTAAAGCATAAGAAAATCAATAAAGTGCTAAGAATTTTATAGGGCATCTGTTTAAAAAGGGTTTAAGTTGTTAATCCAAGTTGATGAGCCGTTAATGCTAGCCGCGCATTCCGACAGTTCAGTCGGCCCAGAGCCATCAATAAAAGGCATTAATTGTGCATTCATGCAATTTTCAGCACTTAATTGACCAGTTACGCCATCTATCCATTGCATTTGGACGTTATCTGGCGGAATCAGTTTTACCGGCTGTTTGCTGATTTGCCGCATTAATTCTGACCAGATTTGTAAAGCACCAGTCGCGCCGGTTAAGCCGGTTGGTTTGTTATCATCGCGACCGACCCAAACGACCGACAAAAAGTCGCCACTAAATCCGGCAAACCAACTATCACGCAGTTGGTTGGTGGTGCCGGTTTTGCCCACCAGCGCCATTTCGGCGGGCATATAGCTATAAGCCGATTTACCGGTACCGCCGCGCATCACTTCTTGCATGATGGTATTGGTAATAAAGGTTGCTGCTGGATCGACCGCCTGACGTACAGTGAATGGATAGCTTTGTAGCGCTTTGCCATCACTCGCATTTACCGCACGGATTGAGCGTAAAGGCGTGGCATAACCATCACCAGCTAGAGTCTGATAGAGCTGGGTGACTTCTAATGGCGTGAGCGGTGATGCACCAAGTAAAAATGAGGGAAATAAATCCACCGGTCGGCTAACGCCCATGTTTTTAAGATTGTTAGCAATTCTCGCCAAGCCAACATCCATGCCGATTCTGACTGTTGCCATGTTATAAGAGTGGGCTAAGGCGGTATGCAGTGGCACGATACCGTGTTCGCGGTTATCGTAATTTTTCGGCGACCACATTTTGTCTTTTTCAGCTTCAATTTCCAATTCGGTATCGCTGATTGGGGTGTTAATCGTGTAACGATCTGGATGCTCTAAAGCAGTGAGATAAACAAAGGGTTTAATTAAAGAACCAATCGGTCTAACAGCATCCAAGGCTCGATTAAAGCCAGTCGAAGACGCTTCTCGACCGCCGGCTAAAGCGACGATTTCACCACTATCACGACGGGTAACAATAATCGCGCTTTCTAATTCAGTGCTTTTGGGGCTTTTTTCTAATTGATTGAGTTTACTGGTGATTGATGCTTGAAGCTTATCTTGAATACGGGTATCCAAGGTAGTAACAATCCGTAAGCCTTCCGAGGTTAAATCTTCTTCTTTGTATTCTTGCTTTAATTGACGTTTAACTAAATCAATAAAGTCGGGGTAACGGTTTGCCGAACGGTGAGTCACTGATGCGACGGTTAACGGCGTTTTTTTAGCATCAGCCGCTTGTTGATCGGTGATATAGCCCTCTTCTTGCATCGAATCCAGCACCAAATTTCGGCGATCTAAAGAGCGCTCAGGGTTGCGGCGTGGGTCGTAATACGAAGGGCCGCGAACTAAAGAAACTAAACTGGCTATTTGTGGCAAGGATAAATTTTTCAACGATTGGCCAAAGTAAAACTCGCTCGCTAAACCAAAGCCATGTACCGCACTGGCACCGTCCTGGCCGAGAAAAATCTCATTTAAATAAGCTTCGAGAATTTCATCTTTGCTATAGCGATATTCCAGAATCAGAGCCATTAACGCTTCGTTGATTTTACGAACCAAGCTACGCTCAGAGGTGAGGAAAAAGTTTTTCACCAACTGTTGGGTAATGGTGCTTCCGCCTTGCACCATGCCACCGGCTTTGACATTGGCCCACATTGCACGCGCAATGCCTTTTGGTGACAGACCAAAATGCGAATAAAAATCTCGGTCTTCGGTTGAGAATAAACCTTGCAACAATTGCTGCGGGGTTTCTTCTAATTTAATTAAGATGCGATCTTCTTTTAATTTGGGGTAAAAACTACCAATTTGTACTGGATCAAGGCGCACGATAGCTAGTTCGCTCCCGTTGACGCTGTCAATTAAGCTGCCAATGCCACCAGCGTTAAAGCCAATTTTGATTTGCTGCGTTTCTTGGGCGGTATCGCCAAAGTTAAAAGCCCGGGTTTTGATAATGACTTGGCCACCTTTAATCACATAAGCACCTTCACCGCTTAATTGCGGGTCTAATCGGTAATGTAATTGTTGTAGCAAGTCTTCTAGGTCTTTGCTGTTGATCGGCGCACCAGCATATAACTCGACTGGGCTGGCATAAACTCGGGCAGGAATCGTCCAGCGCTTGCCTTCAAATTGTTCACGAACGTTGTAGTCTAAGTAACCAACGTAAGAAAACAGAAAAAAACCGCCAGCTAAGGCAAAGGGGATTAATGCTTTCAGCCACCAAAAAGAACGTGGTTTAGTTTTTTTGCTACGGCTGCTGCGATTGCTACGCGTATTGGTGCTCATAGGTTTTCTGGCCATTCAATTCAGGGTGTGATTTGCGCGGCCGATTGCACGGCGGGTCTATAGATAGGCCGACATTATCCAATAAATAGACAGCCTAACCAAATCGGTGCAGTTTATTAATCGGCGGTTACGCGGTATCTTTGCGTTTTAAGGCCAATTTATGTGATTATTTTTCGAAAACTATGTCTCAAAATGACTGATCATTTTTTTTAACGATCAGTAATTGGCAATAAGCAGAAGCCTATAGATTGCTTGTGTATTTATGTTTGTGGTCATAGAATTGGTCGATTAAACTAGATCGCTTCAGTCGCCCCTGATCAGTAAAGCATGTTGAACACTAAGCTTTCCAACAAAGCTAAGCTCAACAAGAGCAATTATTTGATTAGACTATTCACAATAGTCAATCGCAACGATTTACTGATGTGCGTTGGTATCGAAGGAGCTCACTGCCATTAAGTTAAGCAATTGTAGGGGCGAATTTATTCGCCTTTGGGCTCTCATCAAGGCCAACAGGTCGAATAAATTCGACCCTACTTTTGTCTGTTTCCTTAACTTAATGGCAGTGATCGAAGGAGCTACTACTCGCGACATTACACTCTATTCAGATTTAGTGCCTAAATACTTAGAATACAATCCAAAGCTAAACCTAACTATTTATCAGGTTAACATCTGGAAGCAAGCCATTGAGTAAACAAGAACTTGATAAAGCTAAACACTGTATCCGTTTGGAACGCATAGACAATCCGCAATTCTTAAAAAATAACGGTTTAGGCAATGAAATCGGCTTTTGGATTTTCGACTATCCGGCTAATCACGAGCTCATCGTTAGAGACTATGTTAACCACCTAACCGAAAAACTGGAAAAACGCGGTTTCAACTTTAGGCATGTCAATCTCTTTAAGACCTTAATTGCGTTAGGGGGTCAATGAAATAGGTTAAAAACCAGACCTAACAAGCATCAGTTGTCCTAATGCCCAGTCCACATGCTCTTTAACTAATTCAGTTGAGTGATTGTGCATCGCTTTTAACGCCTCAATCACGTCCGGTTGCTGTTTACCATTCCCCAAGGCAACCGCAATATTGCGTAGCCAACGCTCATGACCAATACGCCGAATCGCTGAACCTTCGGTTTTCTGCAGAAACTCAGCTTCGCTCCAAGCAAACAATTCTAATAAAGTCGCGGTATCGAGTTTGTGTCTGGGTTTAAAGTCGTTTTCGCTACTGAGTTTGGCGAAGCGATTCCAAGGGCAAATCAATTGGCAATCATCGCAGCCGTAAATCCGATTGCCAATTAATGGCCGCAAAGCTTCGGGAATACTACTGTGTAATTCGATGGTTAAATAAGACACACAACGGCGAGCATCGACTTGATAAGGCGCAACAATCGCTTGGGTTGGACAAATGCTTAAACAGGCTTGGCATTGGCCGCAATGATTGCTGGTGGGATTATCAGCAGGTAAAGGTAGGTCAGTATAAATTTCACCAAGAAAAAACCACGAACCCGCTTGGCGATTGATGAGATTGCTGTGTTTGCCGATCCAACCTAAACCGGCTTTTTCAGCAATCGCCTTTTCTAAAACCGGTGCGCTATCAACAAACGCTCGATAACCAAATTCACCGATGTTCTCGCTGATTTTTTCCGCTAATTTTTGCAAACGATTGCGAAGCACCTTATGGTAATCCCGACCTAAGGCATAGCGGGAAATAAAGGCTGCACTTGGCGTATCAAGAGTCGTTTGGCTATCACTAGGGTTTTGATACAGATAATCCATCCGCACACTAATCACGCTACGCGTGTTTTCTTGTAACAGTGCAGGACGGCTACGCTTTAAGCCGTGGGCGCTCATGTATTGCATTTCACCGTGGTAATCTTTTTCCAACCACTGCTGTAAATGTTGCTCGGCATTACTTAAATCGGTATCACTAATGCCAACTTGCTGAAAACCCAGTTCTAAGCCCCATTGTTTAATCTTAAGGCTAAGTGGTTGAAAATCGATAGCTGACTTAGATGGCATGGCGGCTTGGACTATAATCGCGGAATTGTCACATTTTACACAACAAGCCATGTCTGATTTAGCCAAGCCGCTGTATCGCGTCGCACAAATACGCCAAGCCGAACAATTCGCGATTCAAAACCTGCAGATTCCCAGTTTGCAATTGATGCAAGTTGCTGGGCTGGCGGCATTTGAGGTTTTGCAGCAGTGTTGGCCACAGCAAAAGCAAATTAGCGTGTTTTGTGGTGCCGGTAATAATGCCGGTGACGGTTATGTATTAGCCCGATTAGCCTTGCAAGCAGGTTATTTGGTCGAGGTGTTTGCGATTGGGCCGATAGACCATTTAAAAGGCGATGCCTTGTTTTGTGCGCAAGCCTTTCTGCACAGTGGCGGCTTGGTTAAATCATGGACGGCTGATAGCTTGATAATGACGGGTGTGTTAGTGGATGCCTTATTAGGGACTGGGCTTAATCGTCAAGTGGATCAAGATTATGCTGGAGTAATTAATGCGATTAATGCCGCAGAATTGCCAGTGTTGGCGATTGATGTGCCGTCTGGTTTACACGCTGATACCGGTTGCGTGTTGGGCGTGGCGATTAAGGCGACTGTTACCGTGACTTTTGTCGGATTAAAAAGCGGTTTATTTACCGGACAAGCAGCCAGTTATTGCGGCGAGATGCGTGAAGCCGATTTGGATTTACCTGTCAGCATTTTTGAACAATTACCGATTGCAGCGCATTTGTTAACAAAACCCAAATTAGCGAAGCGGCAGCGCTGTGCCCACAAAGGCGATTTTGGTCATCTGTTATTGATTGGTGGCAATCACGGTTACAGTGGTGCGATTTGTTTGGCGGCTGAAGCAGGGTTACGCAGTGGAGCTGGATTAGTGTCGATCGCTACTCGTCAGTCGCATAGTAGCCTGCTGAATATCGGTCGACCTGAGTTAATGTGTCATGGGGTTGAAGATTTATCCCAGCTTCAAGCGTTATTAGAAAAAGCCAGTGTGGTTGTGATTGGCCCTGGATTAGGTCAAGACCAATGGGCACGGATGTTGTTTGAGGCTGTTTTGGCGAGTGATAAACCCTGCGTGGTCGATGCCGATGCTTTAAATTTATTAGCCCAACAAGCTTGCCGAAGCGATAACTGGATTTTAACCCCGCATCCGGGTGAGGCTGGGCGCTTGTTGGGGTGTGCCAATAGCGAGATTGCTAGTGACCGTTTTGCGGCGGTGAGCGAATTGCAACAGCGGTTTGGTGGCGTTTGTGTTTTAAAAGGTGCTGGAACTTTAATGAGCGATGGGCAACAGGTTTTTGTGTCACCCACTGGCAATCCCGGTATGGCCAGCGGCGGTATGGGCGATGTCTTGTCAGGAATCATCGGCGCTTTATTAGGGCAAGGTTTTTCGTTAATAGAAGCGGCTAAAATGGCCGTTTATGTTCATGGTGAAGCGGCTGATAAGGCGGTGTTAGCCGATGGCGAACGAGGCTTGTTAGCCAGCGATTTATTGCCTTATGTTCGTACGGGTTTGAATTAATTTTTTGTAAAACGCTTAGATAAAGGAAGCCTCATGCATCAGCATCAATTAGAAAACTGGCAACATTCACACGATTTTGCGCGAATTAACCGTCGTGGAGAAACGCGAACTAAATGGGTGTTGTTTTTAACTTTAACCACGATGCTGGTGGAAATTGCCGCAGGGATGCAGTTTCATT
>JBJSYX010000056.1:0-4109 GCA_046090005.1 Methylomonas sp.
GTCGAATAAATTCGACCCTACATTTTGTCTGTTTCCTTAACTTAATGGCAGTGAACCTACGCCTGCACCCTACGAATTTGGTCGAAAGCGGCATCAAAATTTGACACAAATTGACCAAAACCACAATCAAGCCGCCGAGTGCTCACGCAACCACTGTTTCAACGCTTCATCCATACGCGTTTGCCAGCCTTTTCCGGTTGCACGGAAAGCATCGATCACTTCTGGGCTGTATCGGAGAGTGACAGCAATCTTAGTCGGTGCTTTCTGCTTGCCGCGTCCGCGCAATACGGTTTGTAAATCGTCTGGCAGAGAAGAAAATGGCTTGAAGCGTTTAAAATCAACTTCTGTGAGTTCGCGGACTTCGCCATCGTCGTCAATCAACGGTAATCTGTTTTCCATATTTACGAGCCTCTCTCGTATTGGCTTTGCGAAAACTGATCACACGAATACCGTCGGTGATAAACACAAAGCATAAAATGTGTAATCTTCCATCAAGGTAACCAGTAGCAACTCGGCGGATTTCGCCGTAATCGAACCGGTCATCTATATCGAAGGTTGCAGTTTCAAAATCAAAATCGACCGCACGCTCAAAACTCAGGCTACGTTTAGCGATGTTTTTAGCGTTTTTAATAGGGTCGAATTCAATAATCATAGTTTTTATTGTGGTTACAAACAACAGCTTTAGCAATCATGCTGTAACTACACCTGTCAACCAAACCATCAATACTCCTTCGGCAACCGCTCCACCAACTCATCCCAACTAATCACAATCTCCGGCAAAATCCCTACCGTGGTTTGACCTTCTAAACTCGACAACACCGGTTTGCCATATTCGCCGTTTTCTAAGCGGTAAATGGTTAAAACCCGATCAACCGGATGCACTAACCAATATTCACCTTCCCCGTGGCGTTCGTAAAGATTGCGTTTGGTGATTTGGTCGCGGCTGGCGGTTGAAGGGGAAAGCACTTTGACAATCCAATCCGGTGCGCCGCGAACCCCCCGTTTATCAAGCTTGTTGCTGTTACAAACCACAAACAAATCGGGTTGTACTACGCTGTCGATTTGCTCATCGGCTTCGTTTTGTTTGGGAAGGCGGACATCAACAGGTGCCATGAATGCGCGGCAAGGTTTGCCTTGTAATGCTTGGCGAACTTGGAAATAAATTTCTCCAGCCACCTCTTGATGAGCCAAATCTGGGGCGCGTGACATCATAAAAGCCTCTCCATCAATCAGTTCGTATTGAACATCATCAGACCAAGTCAAATAATCGCCGTAGTTGTAATGCTGTGTGTTTTTAAATGCTAAAGCCATAAATTCTCCAGCGGGTTTTCATCAACTAAAAATCTTCCAAAGCATAGCCAGCGTGAATGCTAGATTAAGCCCAACGAGCGCTTTTAAAACTGCTAGATCAGTTAGCACGGGTGCTAATGCTTGCTGGAACTTTACATCAAGATATTGTTTAGTAACCAGTTGTTTAAGATTATTAAGCGTTTGTGATGTCATAAAAAATTAATCCTTATTCAAGCAATCACTCAAAAAAACCGCTTCAAATAAACCCCAGTATGCGACTGCGGATTATCAGCAATCGCTCTTGGTGTACCTTCTGCGACTAAAGTCCCGCCGCCGCTACCGCCTTCTGGCCCCATATCCACCAACCAGTCAGCGGTTTTAATCACGTCCAGATTATGCTCGATGATAATCACAGTGTTACCGTGATCGCGTAGCTTATGCAGTACGGTGAGCAGTTGCTTGATGTCGTGAAAATGCAGGCCAGTAGTCGGTTCGTCGAGAATATACAGCGTGGTGCCGGTATCGCGTTTTGATAGTTCTTTCGCCAGTTTCACCCGCTGCGCTTCACCGCCGGACAGCGTCACCGCGTTTTGACCAAGGGTGATGTAGCTCAAACCGACATCCATCAAGGTTTGCAGTTTGCGCGCCAAACTCGGTACAGCGCTGAAAAATTGCAAGGCATCTTCAACGGTCATTTCCAAAACTTCGTGGATGGTTTTGCCTTTGTAGCGGACTTCTAGGGTTTCGCGGTTGTAGCGTTTGCCTTGGCAAATATCGCAGGGCACGAAAATATCAGCTAAAAAGTGCATTTCTACTTTAATCACGCCATCGCCAGCACAGGCTTCGCAGCGGCCACCTTTGACGTTGAAACTGAAGCGCCCCGGTGTGTAGCCGCGTGAACGGGCTTCTGGTGTGGCAGAAAATAACTCCCGTACGGGGGTGAAAATCCCGGTGTAAGTGGCGGGATTCGAGCGCGGGGTGCGGCCAATCGGGCTTTGGTCTATATCAACGATTTTGTCGAATTGATCCAAGCCTTCAATCGCCTCACACGGTGCGGGAATACAGCTGGCGCCGTTGATTAATCGCGCGGCGTGACTGTACAAGGTGTCGTTAATCAGGGTTGATTTGCCGGAGCCGGAAACACCTGTCACGCAAGTCAACAAGCCAACCGGAAAACTGACATCGACGTTTTTCAGATTATTGCCGCTGGCATTGCGGATGGTGATCAGTTTTTTGGCATCGCGCGGCGTAATTTTTTCTGGCACTTCAATGCTCAAAGCCCCCGATAAATATTGGCCGGTCAGCGAATTGGGGTCAGCGAAAATCTGTTCCGGCGTGCCTTGCGAGACAATTTGCCCGCCGTGAACGCCAGCGCCGGGGCCAATATCGACAATGTAATCAGCGGCACGAATCGCGTCTTCATCATGTTCGACCACAATTACCGTGTTGCCCAAATCGCGTAAGCGGAACAAGGTGTTGAGCAAGCGTTGGTTATCGCGTTGATGTAAGCCGATCGATGGCTCGTCGAGCACATACATCACGCCGACCAAGCCAGCACCGATTTGGCTGGCGAGTCGAATCCGTTGCGCTTCGCCGCCTGATAAGGTGTCGGCGCTACGGTCTAGGGTTAAATAATCCAAGCCGACATTGACCAAAAACTCTAAGCGTTCCTGAATTTCTTTGTTGATTTTGGCGGCAATTTCACCGCGATGGCCGGGGATTTCCAAGTGTTGGAAAAATGCCAAAGTTTGTTTAATCGGCAAGCGGGTGACGTGGTGTAAGGGCGAATCGGCAACAAACACATTGCGAGCGCCTAAATTCAAGCGTGCGCCATCGCAGCTGGTGCAAACTTGCTGGGCTAGATATTTGGCTAGTTCATCACGCACCGCTTGTGAATCGCTTTCGTGATAATGGCGTTCCATATTAGGAATAATGCCTTCAAAACTGTGGCGGCTGGTTTTAGCTTTGCCGGAACCCATTTGGAATTGGAAGCTGATAACTTCGTCACCGCTGCCGTACAAAATCGCCGCTTGCACCGACTTGGGAATGCTGGAAAACGGCGCTTCGGGGTCGAAGCCGTAATGCTCGGCCAAGGCGCAGATAATTTGGTAGTAATAGGCATTGCGTCGATCCCAGCCACGCACCGCGCCACCCGCCAAGCTGATGTCAGGGTTATGCACCACCAATTGCGGGTCAAAGGTTTGTCGCACGCCAAGGCCGTCACAGCTGGGGCAAGCGCCTTTGGGATTGAATGAGAAAATCCGTGGTTCCAACTCGCTCAAGCTATAACCGCAATGTGGGCAGGCGTAGCGTTCGGAGAATAATAATTGTTGGTCGTTGTCCATTGAGGCGGCAATCGCCAAGCCGTCGGATAAACGCAAAGCGGTTTCAAACGATTCCGCTAAGCGCAAAGCCATGTCGTCGCGGATTTTGAAGCGGTCAACAATCACCTCGATGGTGTGTTTTTTCTTCAAATCCAGTGCGGGTGGTTGGTCTAATTCGTAAATTTCGCCGTCAATTCGGGCCCGTAAAAAACCTTGGGCTTTTAAATCTTCCAACAGTAAAACATGCTCGCCTTTGCGGTCGTTAATCACTGGCGCTAACAACATCCAGCGTTCGCCTTCTGGTTGCGCCAATACCAAATCGACCATTTGGCTAACGGTTTGCGCTTCTAAAGAAACGCCGTGTTCAGGGCAGCGGGGAATTCCGACTCGGGCGTATAGCAAACGCAAATAATCATAGATTTCGGTGATAGTACCGACGGTGGAGCGGGGATTGTGGGAAGTGGATTTTTGCTCAATCGAAATCGCCGGTGACAA
>JBJSYX010000057.1:0-2272 GCA_046090005.1 Methylomonas sp.
GCAGGTCGGCCATTTACAGGCAATAATCAAGTAAATATTTTGTTTGCAGACCCATCTGTATGGAAAGGGATTGCATTTTGGACTTTTACTTTGGCTTTTGCGCTTAAAGTTCCTGTATGGCCTTTACATACGTGGTTGCCAGATGCACACACTGAGGCGCCTACAGGTGGCTCAATGATGCTCGCTGGTATTTTACTTAAGTTAGGTGGTTATGGTTTCTTGCGATTAGTCATTCCACTTTTCCCTGAAACTGCTGGGCAGTACGCTTCAGTTTTAGCAATTTTAGCGATGCTAAGTATTGTATTAGGTGCCTTTGCTGCTTGGGGACAAAATGACTTTAAGAAATTAGTTGCCTATTCATCTGTGAATCATATGGGTTGGGTGGCTCTTGGGATTGCGGTAACGGCAAGTGCGTTTGCAACCGCAGTTGACCCGCACGCTACGTCAAAGTTGCATGATATTGCTGTGTTTGCTGGGGCTGATCCTCACGCCGTAAAAGATACTTTAACACCCGTGCTTGGGGCAAGCGGCGCTATGTTTCAGATGATTACACATGGGCTTTCATCGGCAGCCATGTTTGCGATGGTGGGTATTGTTTATGAACGCGCTCATACACGTGATTTAACTAAACTCGGTGGCTTATGGAACATAATGCCTCGTTATGGTGCCGTGTTAATTTTCTGTGCGATGGGGTCACTCGGTTTACCGGGTCTCGCTGGCTTTGTGAGCGAATTTTTATTAATTCGTTCTGGCTGGGTTGTGTTCACAGGCTTGACTGCTTTGTCGCTGATTGGTTTACTTGTAACGGGTATTTATATTTTAAAGGCTTTGCAAAAAGTTCTTCATGGCCCACTTGGGCATGAGTGGGCACACCATCCACTAAGTGATATGAATTGGACTGAAGTAATTGCGGTAGCACCTTTAATGCTTGCGATGCTCGTTTTAGGCATTGCACCAGCATTAGTAATGAACTTGATTAATTTAGGGGTATCTAAGCTGTTTGGTTAATCGCTGGATTGGTTCAAAGTTTTGACCAATCTACTAATTAGCAAACGAATCAACATAACATGATTTTTCCAATTCTTAGCCTTATCATGCTCGCGCCAGTTATTGGCGCCGTGATTATCCTTTTTATTCCTAAGGATCGTAACGATGCAATCAAAACGGTTGCTGCAGCTTCCGCAATGGTGTCGATGTTGTTGTCGTTACTGGTTGTATTCGCGTACAACCGCGCTCAAGGCGGATTCCAATTTGCTGAAAAGGCATCGTGGATCCCTTCTTTGGGTGTTAGTTATTATGTGGCGGTAGATGGCTTTAGTGCTCCCCTATTATTACTAAACGGCATCGTTTTATTTTGTGCAGTATTAGTCACATGGAATTTGGCAGATCGCGCACGTGAGTTTTTTGCGTTTTTGCTTATGTTAGCGGCTGGTGTGTTTGGTGCTTTTATGTCGCTTGATTTATTCTTGTTTCTTATTTTTTACGAATTGGTGCTTTTCCCAGTTTATGTGCTTGTGGCTGGTTGGGGAAGTGGCCCACGTGAATATGCAGCAATGAAATTGACGATTTACTTGTTTTTAGGCTCACTAGCATCAATTTTAGGCTTATTGGTGATTTACTACGCATCAGGCCGCAGTTTTAGTTTTGATGATATGCAGCGCGGTATTGCAGCGCTCAAAGATACTGCTGCCCTGCAACGCACTTGGTTTTTACCTGTCTTTATCGGGTTTGGTGTGCTGGCTTCGATCTGGCCTTTACACAACTGGTCGCCCGATGGCTATGCTTCAGCCCCAACCGCAGTTTCTATGTTGCATGGAGGTGTATTAAAAGCAACTGGTGCGTATGCGGCTCTTCGGTTTGGTGTTCAAATTATGCCTGAAGGTGCCAAATATTGGTTGCCTGTTGTCGCATTTTTGTGCCTTGCCAATGTAATCTACGCCGGATCGGTTGCTTTCCGGCAGAAGGACTTGAAATATATCATCGGCTTTGCTTCAGTCGCCCACCTTGGTTTGGTTTTGCTTGGCATCTGTGCTTTGAATGTATATGGTTTGAATGGGGCAGGTATTGAATTGTTTGCTGGTGGGGTGATGACCGGTTTGATGTTCTCATTGGTAGGTATTATTTATGAGCGATCACATGAACGCGACTTTAGCAAGCTTAATGGTTTAGTTAAAGTAATGCCATTGGCCGCAGTTGGTTTTGTGATTGGTTCATTAACAGCAATGGGGATGCCCGGTTTTTCAGGGTTTCCTGCTGAAATGCAGATTTTTAT
>JBJSYX010000058.1:0-2000 GCA_046090005.1 Methylomonas sp.
CATAGCGTTTTTCTGCTATGCCATCACCGTCTTTATCTTGCACTGCATAAACGCTGCCATCATGAGTACCAACATAAACCACGCCATCATCACCCAGGGCTAAACTGCGTGCAGTGGGTAAATTGTCTGCAAAAATAGAAATACGGAATCCAGCTGGCAAATGCAGCTGTTTCAATAGTTCGATCTGTTCTGTGGTAGCGGCTTGAGCCAATGGACTCATCGCCAACAATAGAATTAAGCGGCTTATCACTTTCATTTTTCGACCCTCTCCAATACACTTTTGCCGCATGTTATCACTGGCGGTCTTGTTTTTAGTCATTTCACCCCAACCATAAACCCGTTAACCATCAGCACAGGATTTTTATATGAAACGAATATTTTTATTTTTAGCGACCAACATCGCGATTATGCTGGCAATCAGCATCTTGTTTAACGTATTGGGGATTAAAGGCGCTTTGGACGCGCAAGGCGTTAATCTCAATTTGGAAGGCTTGTTGGCGATGTCAGCAGTAATCGGTATGACCGGTTCGGTGATTTCGTTATTGATGTCGAAATGGTCGGCGAAAAACGCAATGGGCGTGCATGTGATTGAGCATCCGCAAAACCAAACCGAGCAGTGGTTGGTGAGCATGGTAGCCAAGCAAGCCCAACAAGCAGGAATTGGCATGCCTGAAGTCGGTATTTTTGATAGTCCTGATCCAAACGCTTTTGCCACCGGCGCGAACCGCAATAGTGCGTTGGTCGCGGTCAGCACCGGTTTATTACATCGGATGAATGCTGATGAAGTTGAAGCGGTCGTTGGTCACGAAATTAGCCACGTTGCTAATGGCGACATGGTGACGATGGCATTGATGCAAGGCGTGGTGAACACTTTTGTGTATTTCTTCGCGACTGTAATTGGTTATGTCGTTGATCGGGTGGTATTTAAAACCGAACGTGGTTATGGCCCTGCTTATTACATCGTGCAAATGATTGCGCAAATTGCCTTGTCAATTTTGGCGTCGATGTTGGTGATGTGGTTCTCGCGTCATCGTGAGTTTCATGCTGATGCCGGTGGTGCCAAATTAGCCGGTCGTGAAAAAATGATTTCGGCTTTAGAAGCTTTACAACGCGCTCATGAGCCTAGCCAATTGCCAGGTGAATTAGCGGCATTTGGGATTAATGGTGGCGGTGTGCAGCGTTTGTTTATGAGTCATCCGCCATTGGAAGAGCGGATTGCGGCGTTGAGAAATGCGCGTTAATGGTGGTGCATTTTGCCGTCTGCCGCGCCGAACACCAAAGCTTTTGATGGAAATAGCCCGTTAGGGTCACCGCATGGATGCGGCGAGTTGGCAAAGGGACAGGATGTCCTGATGCAGGACGGGATATTTATCCCATTCTTTCAGTTTCAAATTATTTTAAAGTGGCTGTAAACATTCAGACGGGGTTTAAACCCCGTCTGGCCAAGTTAATTAACTAACTGTACCGCTAGTTTAATCACACTGAGCTTCTAACCTTTCCAATTCAGCCAGCGTATTGACATTACTAAAAATCTGCGCTTGCTGACTGAAATCAACTCGATTAACCCGATGTTGAAAAATCCAATTTTGCAAGCGCCGTTCACCACTGGCTAAATAGACTTTTAAACTGGCTTTTAATTCGGTTCGGATAGCTAGAAATACGGGATGTAAGCGTTCGCCGTCATAAGCCACGGCAATATCAAATTGCTCGCTTAAACCCGCTAACAGTTGTTGCAGATGTTTGGCGGTAAATAATGGCGAATCGCAAGGCAAGACCAGCAAAACCTCGGCATCCACATAATCCATCGCCGCTAAAATCCCCGCTAATGGGCCGTCGAAGTCGTCGCTGGCATCGCTAATCACCGGATATTGCCATTGTTGATAAATCTGCTGATTTCGATTAGCACTAATCACGACATTTTTAGTGACTGCCGCCAAAGCTGCAATCGGATAACTGACTAAAGGCCGTTGTTTAAATAGCAGCAAGCCTTTATCTTGTTG
>JBJSYX010000059.1:0-3154 GCA_046090005.1 Methylomonas sp.
CACGCATTTCAATAATCAGACGCTCGGCTGTTTTCTGGCCTACACCGGGTAAACGCACCAAACCGCGCACATCATTATCTTCAACACAGCGATAGAAGTCGGCAACAGATTGACCGGACAGGATTGTTAGCGCCAGTTTGGGACCGATGCCATTAACCTTGATTAAGGCTCTAAATAATAGTCTTTCCGTTTCCGTAGCAAATCCAAACAGGATATGAGCATCCTCTCGGACCACCAGGTGGGTAAAAAGCTTAACCGGCTCGCCCAAAACGGGCAGATCGTAAAAAGTAGTCATCGGTGCTTCGACTTCATAGCCGACACCATTGACATCCAAAACTAGTTGAGGTGGGGTCTTCTGAATCAAGTTGCCGCGCAGAAAACCAATCATGAACCAACCTGCCTAAGACGTCTTGCCGTCTGTTCGTAGTGAGAATGAGCTAGCGCAATCGCAAGTGCATCACTGGCGTCAATCTGCATTTCACCTTGAATACTTAACAACACTTTAACCATATGTTGGACCTGGATTTTATCTGCACTGCCTTTGCCGACCAGCGCCTGTTTAACCTGTCTTGCTGCATATTCACAGACAGGTAGCTGTTGCTGCATCCCAGCACAGATGGCAGCTCCTCTAGCCATCCCCAGTTTCAGCGCTGAATCTGCATTTTTGTGCATGAAAATCTGCTCTATGGCCATTTGCTCCGGTCGATAAAGATTAATGATTTCGGTAACGCCATCAAAAATCTGTTGCAAACGCAACGGCATGTCATCGGTTGTCATGCGAATGCACCCACTTGCAACATACTTCTGGCCAACTGCAGTAGTTTCGATAACGCCATAACCGGTAATACGAGAACCGGGATCAATCCCAAGAATTCTAGTCAAAATCAGCCATTCATCTAATGCAAAGAGGCCATGATATCGTCACTGATATCAGCATTTGAATACACATCCTGAACATCATCGAGATCTTCAAGACGATCTATCAGTTTCAGCATTTTTTCTGCATCGTCAGCATTGAGTTCGGTTTTGGTATCGGCATGCATAGTAATTTCTGCATTTTCAGGCTGAAATCCAGAGGCAATAATTGCAGTCTTGACCGCTTCAAAATCTTCAGCTGAAGTGAACAGCTCCCAGGATCCATCTTCATGCTGTAAAACATCTTCAGCACCGGCTTCCATTGCAGCTTCCATCAAGCTATCTTCATTAACTTCGGCAGCAAAACTAATAATGCCAAGCTTTCTGAACAGATAAGCAACTGAGCCATCAGTACCCAAATTGCCACCCGCTTTTGAAAAAGCATGACGGACATCGGCAACAGTTCGGTTACGGTTATCGGTCAGACAATTAACCATCACTGCGGTACCACCGGGGCCATAGCCTTCATAGCGGACAGCTTCGTAATGCACACCATCAAGGGCGCCTATAGCTTTTTTGATAGTGTTATCAATAGTGTCGCGCTTCATATTAGCGCCTAATGCCTTATCAATAGCGGTTCTAAGACTCGGATTATTAGCCGGATCACCACCACCGGCACCTTTTGCTGCTACGGTAATTTCACGAATCATTTTAGTAAAAATTTTGCCACGCTTTGCATCCTGAGCCCCTTTGCGGTGACGGATGTTAGCCCATTTACTATGTCCTGCCATTATCTATCTCTTTCATAAATATAAAATTTTAACACTGTCTCTATATCGGGTTCACGCTGAGCATAACAATTTTGGCAGAACAGCTGTCAGTGATGCTTCTGCAACATAATAGTCAGCATGCATTTCCACTAACTCTCGCCTGACGACACCGCCAAATCCGATGACACAGGCTCCGGCCTGTCTGGCCTCAAGATCGGTTTTACCATCCCCCACCATGGCCATGGGGACATTCGGTTTATATATCTGTTGGCAAACAATCGCCTTACCACCATTCCTGGCCAGAGGCGATTGAACATCAAAGCCTTGATAGTGTCCTTGCCGATTAAAAAAAACATCAACGGCGTGGACATGGTGTTCAGGAACAGACAATTTGGCTGCCAAAGGCAAAATAGCCTGACGCAAACCCCCACTAATTATATGAATTTGTTTGTGTTCGGCTTGTAGGTGAGCGAAAGTTTCTTCAACACCTTCCACCATCTCGCTTATATAAAGTGCTGCTAAACGATCAATCGCTGACTGATCCGGCTTTATCAGAGATAACCGTTTGGCATAAACCTCTTCTAAAGCTATCTCACCATTCATGGCCGCATCAGTCAGTGCCGCGACCTGAGCAAACATGCCACAATCTCTCGCCAATTCGTCAATACCTTCAATCCGGCTTAAGGTACTGTCACAATCAAAACAAATAATTTCAAAACTCATATAACCTTGCAATCCTTATGAAGACAGTATTTTTTACCCTGCCATAAAAACTTTGAATAAAATAAGCAACAATCTGTTAACACCCATTTTAGAAAATGAATTTTAAACTAGCCCCTCTAGCACTAGTGCTGTTTATTGTACTATCAACAAGCTTGGCATATAGACAGTTCAATATCAAACAGAGTCCACAAGACATTGAATTCAGAACCATTTCCGGTGAATCTATCACTCTTAATCAACTTAAAGGGCAATATGTTTTGGTTACTTTTTGGTCAACGGATTGCCCCAGCTGCATTGAAGAAATACCTCATCTTACTGAGCTGAATAACAAATACAACTCTAATAAGTTAAAAATTATCGCAGTAACAATGGATTACACCCCCCCTAATCAAGTACTGGAAATGGTAAAAGCCAAAAATATCCATTACGCAGTAGCACTTGATCCTGACTCAAAAATAGCGATGACCTTCGGTGATATCAGATTAACACCAACAACATTTTTACTAAATCCAAAAGGTGAAATTGAGAGTCACATTATTGGATTATTTGATCTTACAGAAATGGAAAAACGCTTAAATGGCTAACCAATAAAACCATAACTTATCCAATCAAGACCTATAATAACGAGAAACCAGCTAATATTTTCAGTAATTTAACTTAATTCAAACTTATAAATATTCGTCACTGAAAAACTCAATTTTGCCCCCAAGTTTGAGTTGGTCTTGATTAAACAGCCTGAAACTTCGATTCATTTGCAGACAATATTGCTAACAGACTATTAAAAATCCGCGCAAAAAAAGCCGTAG
>JBJSYX010000060.1:0-4136 GCA_046090005.1 Methylomonas sp.
TTCAGTTATTCCGTGTTTGTTAATAAGTTTAAAAACCATGTTAGGATTTAAAGGCTTTCAAGCAAAAAACCAAATTAAATTTAATCAATATTTTTAATAAGGTTATTAAAATTTATAACTGACAGGACTGGTAATAATGAATTTAAAAAAAATTTTAGTTTCTTTGCTAATGACTTCAGCATTAGTGTCTACATCTGTTTCTGCTAACGCAGACGGCAATGCAAAAGTTCGCGCTGCTGGCGAAACAACGATTGCTAAAGTTGAAGAAGCGATTGCTCTAGCAGAAAAAGGCGAGAAAGCAGAAGTATTAAAAGTGTTGGGTGATGTTCGCCAAGCACAAAAAGAATTCCGTTATGAGCAAACTGAGCGTTTGCGTCAAAAAGCTGGCGACAAATTGAAAGCGGCTAAAGATGAAATTGAAAATGGCGACGCTAACGCTGTTAATTCTTTGAAAGCAACTTTGGCTTTCTACAAAGAAATGATGGTTGTTTACTTGGCTGCTCACTAAGCCTAGTTAAGGTTTAGCGTTTAGCTAAACATCTGATACACACGATTCCCGTGTAATCACGGGAATCCCCTTTCTAACCCTCCCAACATCAAATCCCGTCAATTCTAAGCGTTGCTTGAGATGCCATTAAATGGTTTACTGGCAAAAAACACCTGCTGTGATTGAATGGAGTCCTTGCCCGCTATGAACCACACTGTCGACTTGGTCAAACAATTGTTTCCAAGCTTTGATGCTGCTGATGCTGCACAAATTGTCAAAGCCTTAAATTTAGTCGATCAAGCTACCGCGCAAATTGCTAATCCGAGCGCTAATATCCGTCCAAAAGGTATCGATGTCGCTACCGTATTGATGACCGCCCATATTGATTTGCAAACCATTCTAGCCGCTTTATTAAGCGATTCGCGTGTCGTGGGTTTTGTCAGCGATCAGCAAATCAGTGAGCAATTTGGCGCTACCGTAGCGTCTTTAGTCAAAGATGTAGTTTGGTTGAATAAAGTCAGCATCTACAGTCCTGAGATGGCCAATCAACCGAATCAATCGGAAACCTTGCGCCGAATGTTGTTGGCGATGACGCAAGATGTGCGAGCGGTATTGATTAAACTGGCATTTCGGATTCAACGCTTACGCAATCTGCGTAGTGAAGATGAGACGATTCAGCGCTTTATTGCTCGTGAAACCATTGATATTTATGCCCCTTTAGCTAATCGCCTTGGGATAAGCCAGTTTAAATGGGAACTGGAAGACCTCGCGTTTCGTTATATCGATCCAGAAAACTATTTTGCCATCGCTAAATCCTTAGCCGATAAACGAGAGCAGCGCGAAACCTGTATCCAAAGCTTTTTAGCCACTTTGCGAAAAAACTTGGAAGACGAAGGGATTCAAGCCAAAGTTTACGGTCGCCCCAAACACATTTATAGCATCTGGTGCAAAATGCGTAACAAAAAGCTCAGCATTGACGAGCTTTACGATTTGTTAGCGGTGCGGGTGATTGTCGATAGTCTTTCAACTTGTTACACCGCTTTGGGTTTAGTACATAGTATTTGGCAATACATTCCCAAAGAATTTGATGACTATATCGCCAACCCTAAAGAAAATGGCTATCAATCGTTGCACACTGTAGTCCTTGATGAGCAGGGCAACCGCATCGAAGTGCAAATCCGTACCAAAGCCATGCACGAATTTGCCGAGCTTGGGGTTGCTGCTCACTGGCGATATAAAGAAGGCAGTAAATTTAATCTCGCCACCGAGAAAAATATCGCCTCGCTACGCCAGTTGTTAGAAGACAAAGACAGTGGCGATAACCTGATCGAAAATTTCCATACCGAATTATTTTCGGATCGGGTGTTTGTGTTAACCCCTGCGGGCAAATTGATTGATTTAATCAAAGGTGCCACACCGCTGGATTTTGCTTACGCGATTCACACCCAAATTGGTCACACTTGTCGTGGTGCCAAGGTTAATGGCCAGATTAAGCCGTTGACTTATACACTCAGTTCCGGCGAGCAAATCGAAATTATCACCGTCAAAAGCGGCCAACCCAATCACAATTGGCTAGACCCCAATCTGGGCTATCTAAAAACGCCAAGAGCAATTAGTAAGGTTAAAAGCTGGTTTAAACAACAACAGCAAGGCGAGAACATTGCCGCTGGTAAACAGTTGTTAGAAAAAGAAAGTAAGCGTTTGGGGATTAAACACCTCGATATAGCCGATTTGCTGAAACACTTTAAATTAACTACCCCCGATTATTTTTACGAAGCGCTAGGCCGTGGTGATATTAACAATCGCCAATTAGTCGCGGCGCTGAAAATTCCCGAACTGGAACCTGCGCGTTTGAAACTGGTCGCGGCTAAAGCGAGTACCCAATCAACGGTCACTGTCGCTGGTATTGATAATGTTGTTACCACAATGGCGCATTGTTGTACGCCGCTAAAAGGCGAGCCGATTATTGGCTTTATGTCGCATAAACGCGGGATTACTATCCATCGCCAAGATTGCGAAAACATTTTGCATTTAAGTGGTGAGCAAAAAAGCCAATTAATCGGTGCGGAATGGGGTGGTAATCAAGCCGCGCGGCATATTGTGTCGATTGTGATTCATGCCTTTAATGCGCCGAATTTGTTAGGCGATGTTTCGCAACTGCTCAGCACCGCAAAAATCCACATTAGCGATGCGGCTTTGAAAACGCATGATGATTTATCAGCGATTTTGACAATGGCGATTCAAATTGAAAATACCGAGCAATTGAGTTTGGTGTTAGCCAAAATCAATCAACTGCCGAATATTCTTGAAGTGAAGCGTAAGACCTAAAACCAATTGCTTGTTTATCCTCAAAAGTTTGCCTTTAAACAGGCGAAGGCCAACTTACTCAAATCATCATCAATCTACTGAATGGTCGATGATTAAATAATCTCATTTAACACGGGTTTAACCTTCCCGTATGGTGTTGCCTAACCTAACAACATAACGGAGATAACAATGAACCGTGTCACTCGATCTTGCACAGTCATGCTATTTGCTGCCTTTGAGGCACTGGCTGATGGCAATTCTAATTTTGATGTATTGGCTAACCTTGACACTGGGCCCGGCAATGTCACGGCGACTGCAAATGGCCGAGTCATCATGAGCTTACATCAATTTTATCAACCGCAATACACAGTGGTGGAGTACAAGGAGCAGGCCTTGGTCCCTTTTCCGAATAAGGAAATGTCTGCTGCCGATTCGACTGCGCAGATTAAGCTCGACTCGGTGCTGGGTATCCGCTCTGACAGTAACGGTATCGTCTGGATGTTGGATAACGGCATGCGTAGCAGTGTGACACCCAAACTGGTCGGCTGGAATACCAAAACCAACAAACTGCAGCGTTTGATTTACCTGCCGGCCCCGATTGCGCCCAAGGATACATTCGTTAACGATTTTGCCTTGGATACCCATCACAACCATGCTTTCATCAGCGATCCGGCTGGTGGTGCGAATGCCGCTTTGATTGTGGTCAACTTGTCGACAGGGGCCGCTCGAAGGGTGTTGGAGGGGCATCATAGTGTGGTGCCGGAAAACGTCGATTTGGTCATCGACGATGTGCCGATTCAGGTGAAAACCCCGTCGGGCGAATTAGTTAAACCGCATATTGGTGTTAATCCCATTACCGAGGATTTGGCTAACGAATGGGTGTATTTCGGGCCAATGCACGGACTCAGCCTTTACCGGATTAAAGCCGCCGACTTAATCAACGAGTCCTTAACCCCTCAACAACTCGCTCAGCATGTTGAGCGTTATAGCGACAAACCGATCTCGGACGGCATCAGCATCGATGAAAATAACAATATCTATCTGGGTGACTTAGCCAACAATGCGATTGGCGTGATCGATCCTAAACGACAATACCGGCAATTGGCCCAATGTCCACGGCTTTCATGGGTCGACTCCTTTAGTTTTGGCACTAACGGACAACTCTATGCCGTGGTTAATCGCTTGCATCGCTCGGCTACACTGAACGGCGGCGATGATCAATCTAAACCGCCTTACTTCCTGTTAAAGGTCAAAGCCTTGTCCGCTGGCTTGCCAGGACGTTAAAGCTGTATTTCACTGGCTGCTATTTTCTGGCCTATTGAGGTAATTTGTTCGCGCAACC
>JBJSYX010000061.1:0-9566 GCA_046090005.1 Methylomonas sp.
AAACCGCCTGCGGGCGGCGCGTCCCTTTGACCGACTTGTTGGGCTTTGCAGAGGCCGTAAACTGCAAACAACTGAATTGGCTGCTCAAGTAGAGCGAGTCGCCGCCTTGCATGAACAAGATCTAGCAGCGAAGACTGGCGGTGTGTTCTTGCCTAAATCGCTGGATACAAAATATAAGAACGCCGCTAAGGAATTTGCCTGGCAATGGTTGTTTCCGGCAAAATCGCTCACTTTGGTTCCGGCCAGTCAGGAATATCGGCCTTGGCATTTGCACGAGTCCCATGTGCAACAGGCCATTAAATTGGCCGTGCGCAGAAGCCGAATTGCCAAACGTGCGTCGGCACATACGTTTCGCCATAGCTTTGCCAGTCACCTTTTGCAAGCCAATGTCGATATTGTACCATTCAAGAACTATTAGGCCACAGCGATTTGCGAACGACCATGATTTACACGCATACCGTGCCTAGTCGGACGATCAAGGAAGCGAAAAGCCCGCTGGATTTCTGAAGCCAAACCGTCGGCGGCAATGTGCCAGTTTGCAGTCATTCCTCAATGATTGTTCTGTGGCCGCAACTGGCCGTTAACAAGCATTCCGGTTAACCAACTTTTAACCAAACGGTGCAAACTAAAAACAGGCGGTGTTGTGATTTCCACCAATAGAATGCAAATAGCTAGTTTTCACTTAGTATTCCGTGCTGCCAAACGTGGAATATCGCTACTGATAAACAAAGCCGGATCGACGGCTTCCTTGTTTAAATAAACAATCCAATGTAAATGTGGGCCTGTCACCCGACCTGTCGCTCCAACACTGCCCAAGCGTTGGCCTTGATAGACTGGCTGACCAGTGTGGACATCAATTTGGGTCATGTGTAGATAAACACTAATCAAACCCTGACCGTGATCTAAAAACACGGTATTGCCATTAAAGAAAAAACTACCCGTGCCAATCACAGTGCCAGAAGCGGGCGCCATAATTGGGGTGCCGGCAACAGCAGCAATATCTAAACCGTTATGCGGTTGGCGTGGTACGTTATTAAAAAAGCGTTTCAAGCCAAATAAACTGCTTAAACGACCCTCAACCGGTGCTTTGAAATTAGTGTCAGCGGGGTGTTGGCTCCAAGTGCTTTTAATCTGCTCCATGCTGATTTTCTCCGACTCAATCCGTCTTAAGTCTTCCGGTGTCATTTCATCAACCATGCGTTTGTTTTCGATAGTTAAACGCTGTTCTGGATAATGTTTGTCTAACACCATAAACGAAATTTCGTTATTGCCAGCACTCGATTCGACCACCAGCTTTTGTAAGCCGGGTGTTGCAGTCAACGGAATCCCAACCAAAGCTAACCATTGATCATCACGCTCAGTGACTAAAACCCGATTGCGATTGAAATAGGCATTGGGCGCAGGCGAACGACTGTCGCCAAGCTTAATTTCGGCAACTCCACCTGGCACGGTTAAATTTTGTGGGTAAGGGTCGGCTTCGGCGAGCAGGGGGAACAAGCTCAGTAGTAGCAGTTTTTTAATCATGGATAATCTCTTTAACCTCACTCACCACTTTGCCTTGAGCAAAACGGGTCAGCATCAAGTCGTTAAATGATAATTGTTGGCTGGATTTAATAATCTGTTGATTGTCTTGGCGTTGATTGATGGCGTAGCCGCGTTCCAAAGTCGCTAATGGACTGACCGCGTGTAAAGTCTGGCTGATAGCGGCCTGTTGGTTTTTTAAGCGATTTAATTTTAACTGTATTGAACGCTCAAGCCGTTGTTGTAAATAGCTGAGTTGCTGTTGATAGCTATTGATTCGTTGGCTGGGTTGCCATTGTTTGAGTTGGTGATGACCAATCGCTAATTGTTGCTGACAGTGGCGAAGTTTGTGTTGTATCGCTTGATTAATCCGTTGTTCTAATTCATCTAAACGCTGGGCATTACGCTGTAGTTTTTGGCCGGGATGTTGCTGTTGTAAGGCTTTATCTAGCCAAGCTAACTGTTGTTGGTGTTGTAATAAGCAGCGTTGGATTAATTGGCTTAACTGTTTCTCAAATGCATCAAACGCATTTAGCCAAGCCTCTTGGTGAGGAACCGCATGTTCGGCAGCGGCAGATGGTGTCGCGGCACGTAAATCGGCAACAAAATCAGCAATGGTGACATCAACTTCGTGGCCAACCGCAGCAATCACTGGAATCTCGCTGGCGGCAATTGCTCTGGCGACAATTTCTTCATTAAACGCCCATAAATCTTCTAAAGAACCGCCGCCACGCGCCAAAATAATCACATCGACTTGCTGGTGTTGATTAGCAGTCGCTAACGCTTGAGCAATTTCAAACTTAGCCGTTTCACCTTGGACTGCGACTGGATAAATCAACACCGGAATCGCCGGAAAGCGGCGTTTAAGTACGGTCAAAATATCGTGTATCGCCGCGCCCGTTGCCGAGGTAATTACGCCAATTTGTTTGGGAATTAAGGGCAGGGCTTGTTTGCGTTGTTGATCGAACAAGCCTTCTTGCAGCAATTTGGCTTTAAGTTTTTCAAAAGCTAAACGTAAAGCGCCATCACCGGCTAGTTCGAGATGATCAACGACTAATTGATAATCACCGCGCGGTTCGTACAAACTGACTTGTGCAGTGGCGATGACTTGATTGCCGTTGCTGGGTTTAAAACGTAAACGTTGTTGTTGGCCTTTAAACATCGCGCAGCGAATTTGCGCTTGTGAGTCTTTTAACGTGAAGTAAATATGGCCGGATGCGGGAATACTGAGATTGGAGATTTCGCCTGCCACCTGCACATTTAAAAAGTGCGTGGCTAATAAACGTTTGGCTTCGCGATTAAGCTGGGAAACGCTGTAAACAGTGTCTTGCATGATGATTGTTTACAGCGTTTTTAGTGATTAAGCCGTAAACGGATTTTCTAAAACGATGGTTTCGTTTCGGTCTGGGCCAGTTGAAAGAATGGTCACCTTAACACCGACTAATGCTTCGATTCTAGCGATGTAAGCTTTAGCGCCTTCAGGTAGTTGATCAAATTCAGTCACACCAGCAGTGGTACCTGTCCAGCCTGGCATCTCTTCAATCACCGCTTCACAAGCTGCGTATTGATCAGCACCTAATGGTGCGATTTCGGTCAATTGACCGTCGATTTTATACGCAGTGCAAATGCCGATTTTGTCTAAGCCGTCTAATACATCCAGCTTGGTTAAGCAGATGCCGCTCAAGCTGTTCAACTGTGCTGATTTACGCATTGAAACCGCATCAAACCAACCGCAACGGCGTTTACGGCCTGTGGTAGCGCCAAATTCATGGCCTTTGACGCCTAAATGTTCGCCATAGCTGTCGTCCAACTCGGTTGGGAATGGGCCGTTGCCAACGCGGGTTGAGTAGGCTTTGGTGATACCCAAAACATAATCAATTGCCAACGGGCCAACACCGCTACCAGTTGCTGCACCACCTGCAGTGGTGTTGGATGAAGTCACATAAGGGTAAGTGCCGTGGTCAATATCCAGCAACGCGCCTTGTGCGCCTTCAAACATGATGTTGTGGCCTTGTTGTTGGTGAGCGTGTAAATCTTCACCAACGTCGGTTAGCATCGGTTTAATCAATTCACCTAAAGCCAAGGTATTGGCCAAGATTTCTTCGTAATTAACCGCTTCCGCTTGGTAATAGTTGACCAACATGAAGTTGTGATAATCGACTAATTCTTTTAAGCGTCTGGCAAATTCTTCGGTATTGCGTAGATCGCCAGCCCGTAAACCGCGTCTTGCGACTTTATCTTCATAAGCAGGGCCGATGCCACGACCGGTAGTACCAATCGCTTTACTGCCACGGGCTTTTTCACGCGCTTGGTCGATGGCAACGTGGACAGGCAAAATCAGGGCACAGGCTTCGCTGATGGTTAGGCGATTTTTAACCGGTACGCCAGATTTTTCCAGAATATCAATTTCTTTCATCAAGGCTTCTGGGCATAACACTACACCATTGCCTATCATGCATTGCACGCCTTCGCGCAATACGCCAGAAGGAATTAAATGCAACACGGTTTTTTCACCGTTGATAACTAAAGTATGACCGGCGTTATGGCCACCTTGAAAACGAACAACCGCTGCTGCTTGTTCCGTTAAAAGATCGACGAGTTTGCCTTTGCCTTCGTCGCCCCATTGTGTACCGATAACAACTACATTTTTTCCCATGATTTTTATAACCTTAAGCTAATGGTTTAACGACCCAGCGTTGATCTTGTTTTTCGAGAATAGCGGTGCAGCCTAAATCGTGCGGCGTGCCCAATTGATTAGGTAGATTTTGAATCACTGTCGTGCCTTGTGCGCGAAGGTCGCGAATCGCATGTAATAAATCTTGCTCTTCAGCATACGGTGCGAAAACAATGGTTTGTGCTTCAGCGCTGATACTGGCTTTAAATAAATTCACCAATACTTTTAAATCCGCACTAAAACCAGTGGCGGCACGCGCGCGGCCAAAGAATTGACCAATATTGTCGTAGCGACCACCACGAGCAATTTCCCGACCGATAGAGGGGGTGAATGCCGCAAACACGATGCCAGTGTGATAGTGGTAGCCGCGCAATTCGGCTAAGTCAAAACTGACAGTCAGTGATGGAAAATCGCGTTGTAATTTGTCAGCTAAGCTTTGTAAATCGGCTAAGGCGGTTTGAATTGTGTGGTTACCGGTGCCCAATAAACTGGCAGCTTTGTCCAAAATTTCACGGCTACCGTTTAATTTAGGTAAAGCAATAAATAGCTTTTTAAAACCAGCTTCAATGGCAAAACTGTTGACTAATTCTTCGAGTTCGACGCGAGCTTTACGCTGTAACACATCAAACAATTCGGCTTCTTGTTGTGGGCTTAAATTGGCCTGTTCGGACAAGGCGCGATAAATACCAACGTGGCCCAAGTCTAAATGCAAATTCTGTACACCGCTGATTGCCAGCATTTCCAACATCAAACGAATCACTTCATAATCGCTTTCGATGCTGCTGTGGCCATAAAGCTCGGCACCGATTTGCATTGGGCTACGAGTTTTTTCTAAACCATCACCAATTGCGTTCAGCGTGGTGCCTACGTAGCAAAGGCGAGTAGGCCATTCGTGTTTAAGATTATGTGAATCAATTCGCGCTACTTGCGGTGTCATATCAGCGCGAACACCCAGTATTTGGCCGCTAATAGGATCGGTCAGCTTAAAGGTTTGTAGATTCAAGTCGTGTCCAGAGCCGGTGAGCAATGAATCGAGAAAATCGACAAACGGTGGAATCACTTGTTGGTAGCCCCAGGTGGCAAAGGTGTCCAGCAATTGACGGCGGAGTGTTTCAAGATATTCAGCCTGTTCGGGTAGCACTTCATCAATGCCGTCCGGTAATAGCCAAGAGTCTTTTTTTTGCATTTTGTTGTGTCCTAATCGCAGAAAACGCCCCGACCTCGGAGCGTTTGCTTAATACGATGAAAGCTGAGCTTATTTCTGGTTTTTAAAATATTTGAAGAAATCCGAATTCGGTTCCAACACCATGATGTTGCCTGATTTGCCTAAGCTTTGCTTGTAAGCAATCATGCTGCGATAAAAGGCGTAAAATTCGCTGTCATCGCTAAAGGTTTTAGCCGATATTTCTGCTGCTTTAGCATCGCCTTCACCGCGTAGTATTTCAGAATCGCGGTAGGCATTGGCTAGAATGATTTCGCGTTGTTTATCGGCATCGGCACGAATCCGTTCCGCTGCTTCTGAACCTTGTGAACGAAACTCACGAGCGACGCGAGCTCGTTCTGCTTCCATACGTTGATAAACCGAAGAGCTGACTTCGCTAGGTAAATCAATGCGTTTAACTTGAACGTCAACAATGGTGATACCCAATTTAGCCGCGTGAGGTGAAACATTGGTGATTAAGGCTTCACGAATCGCGCTACGATCGGTTGATACCAGTTGTTTAATTTCACGTTTGCTAAATTCGCTACGGAATGAATCTTTAATGATTTGATCCAAACGAATATTGGCTTGATTTACATCGCCAGCAACGGTGGTGTAAAAAGTTTTAACATCGCCAATTCGCCATTTGACGAACGAATCAACGATGACGTTTTTCTTCTCAGCGGTTAAAAAGCGCTCAGGAGTCGAATCCATGGTTAGGATGCGTGAATCAAACTTTTTGACATTGTTTAGGAAGGGGATTTTGAAATGCAAGCCCGGTTGAAAATCAGCACCAACAATTTCACCGAGTTGGAATTTGATCACCCGTTCGGTTTCGCCGACAGTAAATACTGAAGTTGAAATCACGACTATTAAGGCGCCCAGCGTCACTAAAAACTTGTTTCCCATCTTAGCGTCCTCTCACATCACGATCACGACTGGTCGCGCGTATATCAGGTTTAGTTTCTTTTATCGGTGTTGGGGGTGTTTGTGCCACAGGCTCATGATTTGTGGGGGCAGCTGGTAAAGCTTCTGCGACTTTAGCATTGAGTTTTTCCAACGGCAAATACATGACGTTATTACCACCTTTAACATCAACCAAAACATTATTGGAACGATCAAGTACCGATTCCATTGCTTCGATATACATCCGTTGCTTGGTAACTGCAGGGGCTTTTTTGTATTCGGTTAGCAATTGGGCAAAACGACTAGCATCACCGTTAGTTTGAGCGATAACTTTCTCTTTATAGGCTTCGGCTTCTTGAACAATTCGAGAGGCGGCACCGCGTGATTTAGGTACTACGTCATTGGAATAAGCTTCGGCTTCGTTAATTAAGCGTTGTTTGTCTTCGCGGGCTTTAATCGCATCTTCAAATGAGCCTTGAACTTGCTCAGGTGGCTGAGCATCTTGCAAGTTAACGCTGGTGATTAAAATGCCGGTTTTGTAAGCATCCATTACTGATTGAATTTCGGTTTTAATCGCCGCGACGATTTCGGTACGACCTTCGGTTAACACAAAATCCATATCGCTACGGCCAATCACGCCACGTTCGACGCTTTCGGTCACTTGTTTTAAAGTGGAGGCAGGGTCTAAAACATTAAAGGCATAATCTTTAGCATCTTTAACTTGATATTGAACCGCCAAGCGGACATCAACGATGTTTTCGTCACGGGTCAACATCATCGCTTCTTTGGGTACAGAGCCCATCGCTTGACCGCCGCCTGAGCGATAACCGACTTCGATAAAGCGTTGTTGCTCAACATTGATGACTTGAACTTGATCAATCGGGGCAGGGATATGCCAGTTTAAGCCCGGTTGAGTAGTATTAACATAAGCACCTAAGCGAGTAACAACGCCGCGAGTTCCTTCGTCAACGGTATAGAAGCCACTAAGACTCCATAAGACTGCAGCGCCAGCAATTACAAAGCCGATACCTTTTGCTGAGTTGCTATTGTCTTGAGGATTTTTGTCTGAACCGCTGCCAAAAATGCCGCCTAATTTTTCTTGTAAAGAACGCATTACCTCATCCAAATCCGGCGGGGTATTGGGTTCATTACGACCACTCCAAGGGTCTTTTTTGTCTCTGCCAGGCTCATTCCAAGACATACAGGGTTACTCCAAAATGGATTTGAAAACGCTATTAAGTCGATAAAAACAACTTTTGGTCATCGATTTCGGCTGTGTAGCTTTGCAAACCGCAAAATTAGACAGGTCGAAAAACCGCTTATTCTACCGTAAATTAACTAATGCCGAGCAAATAACTAGGTATCTTCTTGACTGCCATCAATCGCGATTAGGCAACCGGTTCAGTTTTAATATCTTTCAGTAAGCCAAGATACTTTTGGTCGATTTCTAAAGTTAATTGGCAATTGCCATTATCGTCTATCAACTCATCGATAATGCGCACAAAGGCATAGAGTTTACTTTTCATGCCAATTTGACTAGGTGGTAAGTAACATTTACGAATCACTTTGCTATTGGCAAACAACTGACCTAAAGCTTGTTGTAATAAATCGCAGCCTAAACCTTGCTGAGCAGAAATCCATACTGCAATCGGTTTGCCATCGCCATCATAGTCAATATGAGGGCTGACGCTATCGAGCAGGTCGATTTTGTTAAACACTTTTAACTGAGGGATTTTGCCAGCGTCAATATCATCCAAAACCTGATTGACGTGGAAAATGGTTTCTTCTCGATCTTCTGCAGCAGCGTCAATCACATGCAGTAATAAATCCGCCTCACTGGCTTCTTGCAAAGTTGAACGAAAGGCCGCGACTAATTCATGTGGCAGGTGGCGGATAAAACCGACCGTGTCGGCTAAAATAATTTCACTACCATTGCTCAAGGGCAATTGCCGTAAAGTTGGATCTAAAGTTGCAAATAATTGATCGGCGGCATAAATATCAGCGCCGGTTAAGCTATTAAATAATGTCGATTTACCGGCATTGGTATAACCAACTAATGAAACCGCAGGAATTTCGGCTTTTTTGCGCTTGCTACGACCTTGGTGGCGTTGTTTTTGGACTTTGTCTAAACGCTGTTGAATTTGTTTGATGCGAACCGCAAGCAATCGGCGGTCGGTTTCCAGCTGAGTTTCACCCGGGCCGCGCATCCCAATCCCGCCTTTTTGTCGTTCTAAATGGGTCCAGCCGCGAATCAAACGGGTTGATAAATGCTTTAGTTGCGCCAGTTCAACTTGCAATTTGCCTTCAAAAGTTTGTGCGCGTTGGGCAAAAATATCCAGAATTAGACCATTTCTATCAACGACTCGCACTTCAAGGGCTTTTTCTAAATTACGCTCTTGGCTAGGCGACAGTGGGTGATTGACGATCACAATATCAGCTTGCTGTTCTTGAATCGCGAATTTGATTTCTTCGAGTTTGCCAGTGCCGACAAAGTATTTTGGATCAGGGCGGTGACGACTGCCTGTGACGACATGAATCGGTAAGGCACCGGCTGATTTGGTAAGTTCTTTGAGTTCGTCAAGATCTTCTTGACCGATTTGCAATGTCAGGTGAACGAGAATTGCTCGTTCACCGGCGTCGGGGCGTTCAAACAAAAGCTACCCCTTAATTACTATCTGTGGTCTCTGGTTCGCGACTCAAAGTCACGTTTTTACCTGGAACGATAGTGGAGATGGCGTGTTTATAAACCATTTGGTTAACTGTGTTTTTCAGCATCACTACATATTGGTCAAAAGAGTCGACCCGACCTTGTAGTTTGATACCGTTAACCAAAAAGATTGATACAGGGGTGTGCTCTTTTCTGAGCGCATTTAAAAAGTTGTCCTGTAAATTTTGGGCTTTTGACATCCGATTCTCCTTATTATTGTTGGCTGCACTTGATACATTACCCGCTATATCCCTGTAATTCAACATTTAGGATTAATGCGGCTTTAAACTTATTCAGAAATTGGGACCATAATTCTGGATTTCAAGTTCAATTTAGTTTTTAAAAGTGTTGCGCTGCGAAAATAGCACAACACTTTAACTCAGGCTAAATTAGTTGATTTTTTTGTACTTAATACGATGTGGTGTATCGGCATCAATACCTAGGCGACGATGGCGGTCAGCCTCATAATCAGCATAGTTACCTTCAAACCAGACCACTTCACTATCACCTTCAAACGCCAGAATATGCGTGGCGATACGATCTAGGAACCAGCGATC
>JBJSYX010000062.1:0-2310 GCA_046090005.1 Methylomonas sp.
CCTCCAGCGCCGCCACACGGCGCAAAACCGTGGTGTGATTAACCCGCAGCCGCCGCGCCGCGCCGGAAAGCGAGCCTTCCCGCGCCACCGCCAAAAAATAACGCAAATTCGGATTGAGTTTGATCAGGTGATGATTTTTGAAGATAAAAATAGAAGAACTGTAATAACGACAAGCCTGCCATCATGCCCGCTGCGGCTGGCATGTGCAGATTCATGTCAAACATCACCGCTAAAGCAATCGTTACCGCAAATAAAACCATAATCCGTTTCGCGCCACGCGGTAGTTTAATCATCTCGCTGTTGATACTGGGGTTATCTTTAGGGACAGCCAAAAATAGCCCAAGAGCCGGAATCAAGAAATTCACCAAGCAAGGAATGAAAAGTTTAAAAAACTCCACAAAGCCTAAAATGCCGTGTTGCCAAACAAATAGCGTCGAAATTCCGCCTAAAGGACTAAAAGAGCCGCCAGCATTGGTAGCGATAATAATATTGATACAGGCCAATGAGACAAACTTAGGACTGTCTTTTCCAACCGCCACCACGACAGTACCCATTAATAACGCCGCAGTTAAACCATTCACCACGCTGGCGATAAAAAATACCAAAATACCGGTAATCCAAAATAACTGGCGATAACTTAACTGTTTACTCACCAGCCAAGCTTTTAAGGCTTCAAATATCCGCATATCTTCCATGGCGTTCAAGTAGGTCATCGATACCATGATGAATAGCAATAATTCCATATAAGACTGTAAATTGCTTTTGAAGGCGGTAACAGCAGGTAAATCATTACCCTGTTGTTGATAAGCCAATACAATCACAAACCAGATCAAAGCAGCAGCTAATAGCATTGGTTTTGATTTACGTAATTGCGTGGATTCTTCAAACATTGCGGCAATATAAGCCGCCACCATCACGGCTACCGAAAAGTAGCCAACCCAATGATCAGTTAAATCAAGATGTGCAAGGTCATCGGCAAACGCCAAATTGGGCAGTAAACAGACCAGTAAAGCCAAAATCCCTAAACCTTTTTTCACCATTATTGTTCCTTGTTAAATCGATTGAATGAAGCAGTTCCGGTGATTTTAGGTTGGGACGTGTAAAGATGGTGTAAAGAGGGCAGTGGTAGAAAATGAGAAGCCATACACCGCTGATTGTGTTGATAGAAGTGAGGTTTTTAGGGGGGTATGAAAGGTAAGGCGCAGACCATCTCCGTTTTTTAAGGATATTTTTTTGCATTAATTTTTCTCATGGTAGACTGAGATATGGGTGCATACTCTGAGGAGTTAAATATATGCAAATTAAATTACCGTTCGATTCATCTACTCAAATTTCTGGCGAAGCAAGTGTTGAGCTAGATAAAACAGCCGAGGAAGTATTCTCGTTTATAGCTGACAATTTTTTTGAGAATTATCCAAAATGGGCTTCTGATGTTGTCCAATTAGAGCCTCTTGATAGCAAACAAGTGTTTGTTGGTAATAAAGCTAAACAGTTTAGAGAAGATAATGGTTCTATTGTTGAATCAGTATTCGAAATAACTGAATATCAACCACATATAAAGTTTATTTTTCAAGGTATTAATTCGCCTTATAAACATATTTACTCGATTGACTACGACCCAGACAACAAAAAGTCTCAATTGACTTTTAGGTTTGAGCTTTTAGATCTTGATGTGTTTATGCGGCCATTTCAGAAGCTGATTCGTATTGCTATCGAAGATGGCGCCGAAAGTAGTGTTGAAAATATAAAACAATTATTAGCAGTTTAATTAAAAAAATCAGGAGTTTTCTATGCCATTTATTGTTCAAAAAGATGATGGAATTATTCCCCAAGTTCTAAGTGCGATTTTAGATGAATGTGTTAATGGTGTTACTCTAGCTGATCCTGATTTGGAAGATGCACCGATTATTTATGCAAATAAAGCTTTTGAAACATTAACCGGTTACAGTCAAGAAGATATTATCGGACTCAATTGTCGTTTTCTTCAAGGTGACGACAGGGATCAAGAGGCACGATATAAAATAGCTGAAGCTATGAAAAACAATGAAGGTGTGGTTGTTACCCTAAAGAATTATAAAAAAGACGGTACTTTATTTCATAATCGACTAAAAATCGTACCTTTATTTGATAGAAAACAAAGAGTTTTATACTATCTAGGTGTTCAATACGACATCACTGATAAAGTCAATGCTGATAATGAAATTAGATCATTAAATGAATTGCTTAATGCTAGATAATAAAGTCTGAGGTTTGGTGGTTTATGGATAATAATGAGATAAATAACTCTGATATGCTGTTCAATGAGGGCTT
>JBJSYX010000063.1:0-2135 GCA_046090005.1 Methylomonas sp.
AATTAGAACACTTTTTAATTATGACCCGCAATGAAGGCATTGATCCCGGTAAACCAGTCGGTTCGTTCGCTGGCGCGATGGGCTTGGGGCAATTTATGCCTAGCAGCTTTTTGAAATGGGCGGTGGATTTTAACGGTGATGGCCACCGCGATTTATGGAACCCTGAAGACGCTATCGGCAGCGTCGCCAATTATTTTTCGCAACACGGCTGGCAGGCTAATCAACCGGTGGTTTCGGCAACCCGCGGTACTTACAGTGGTATTGAAAATCTGGAAGCGGGTATCGAGCCGCAATATCCACTACCCACCCTAACTCAAGCCGGTATCGAACCCGCTGAACCGTGTCGTTGTGATTATCCGTTGCGTTTATTGCTGTTAAGACATCACAGCCATGACCAATATTTATTAGGCCACCCGAATTTCTACGTGATTACTCGTTATAACCACAGCACCCATTATGCGATGGCAGTGCATGAGTTGGCGCAGGCAATTAAAACGAAATTTAGTACTGTTTCATGAATCTAGGCTCACCGTTGTCTTGTTGATAAAAAACCTCGCCTTTATGACTGGCTATCGTACTTTTTCATAAGCGTAAAATGTCAAATGTTACTGCATTTCGTTGACTCTTTTTGGACAATAAAAAAACCCGCTAAGCCTTACGACTCGCGGGTTTCTGGTCTTTATTGAACTTCTTAAAACACTATCTTGGTGGAGGCGGCGGGAATTGAACCCGCGTCCGCAAGCACTCCGCCACAAGCTCTACATGCTTATCCCGCGCTTTTAATTTAACTGTTGACTACCCGTCGGGCCAAGAGGATCAACAGCGATTTCGATTGGATTTAGCGCTTTTAGCTCCGAACTAAGCCTTGGCGCGATCTTATGTAATATGATCCCTGAGCGTTCCCGAAGGAACTCTGCACGCATAAGTACACACAGTCAGAGAAGTGGTGCAGGTTTTAAGCTGCTAAAGCCACTGAGTAGTTTTCGTCGTTTGCGAATACTTTATTTCAGTAGGTTTTACGAGCGGTACTGTGCTCGGCATGCACCTGAGGTTTTGCTACCCACGTCGAAGCCAGGTCGCCCCCAAGAACTTGTATTCTATCTAATTGCCGAACGACTTGTCATTATTGTTTTAAAATCAACCATATCAGACTGCATTTATCCTCTTGAGTAGCGCTGGAATACTTAACGAAAAGCGCTGTCTGACCGTATCGCCAATCTGTTCTGAGTAGTGGTTGCACAGATACAAATCAACGCCGCAGACTCTAGCAATAATCGAACAACGACCAGTCATGCTGAACAATTCGCCTTTAAGGCAATAAGTTAAAGGTACACAATCATTACGCAGAATCTTACCTTCAACATTTAAATCCAAACGCTGATCAAACCTTTCGTAATTCAATGTCTCGGGTAGCAGGCTTAATTTTGCCAAAACAATTTGCTCATCGCCAATACAGCCATAAATAGTGCATTCGCAATAGCGCAAATCATCGATCAAAATTTCAGCTAATTTAGCGGTATTAATCATACCAACATGTTTTTGCCTGAGTTTTTCCAGGCCGTGTAGTTGTTTCATAAGCTTTGTTGATAGCGTAGATAGGGGTTTAGCTTTAAAATAGCGCGATTACACTTCATTGCAAACATGGCTGAGCGCCTCGGATATTTGATGACCGATTATAAATTAACCCATCTTAAACAGCTTGAAGCTGAAAGCATCCACATCATTCGCGAAGTAGCGGCAGAATTTGAGAAGCCGGTGATGCTTTATTCTATTGGTAAAGACTCGGCTGTGATGCTGCATCTAACCCGCAAAGCGTTTTTCCCTGGCAAACCGCCATTTCCATTGTTACACGTTGATACTAACTGGAAATTCAAAGAAATGATTGAATTTCGTGACAATATGGCTAAAGAACTGGGCTGGGATTTATTGGTTCACATGAACCCCGAAGGTGTGGCACAAGGCATTGGCCCTTTCACTCATGGCAGTAAAAAACACACTGACGTGATGAAAACCGATGCGCTTAAACAGGCATTGAATAAATATCAATTTGATGCCGCTTTTGGTGGCGCACGTCGTGATGAAGAAAAGTCACGCGCCAAAGAACGAGTTTATTCGTTCCGCGATAAAAACCACCG
>JBJSYX010000064.1:0-7038 GCA_046090005.1 Methylomonas sp.
GGATGTTGGCGAACTGGGTTTATGGTGGCACCCGTCAAGTCGAAAAGCTATCAATCTAAATACTTTATAATTCACAACCCTTTTTTATTAACCCTATTGGAGTTTTACACAATGGCAATCGAACGTACTTTCTCAATCATCAAGCCTGACGCAGTCGCTAAAAACGTGATTGGTGAAATTGTTAGCCGCTTCGAAAAAAATGGCTTGCGCGTTGTTGCATCAAAAATGATGCAATTGAGCCAAGCACAAGCTGAAGGCTTTTATGCTGTTCACAAAGAGCGTCCTTTCTTCAACGACTTAGTTAAATTCATGATTTCAGGCCCTATCGTTGCCCAAGTTTTGGAAGGCGAAAATGCTGTATTGAAAAACCGTGAATTGATGGGTGCAACCAACCCAGCTGAAGCCGCTCCTGGCACTATCCGCGCTGATTTCGCGGTAAGCATCGACGAAAACGCTGTTCACGGTTCTGATGCTCAAGAAACAGCTGCTCAAGAAATCGCTTACTTCTTCTCTGCTGATGAACTCTGCGACCGTATCCGCTAAGCCAGCATTGATTAATCTGCTTGATTTCGACAGAAAAGGGCTTCAGCCCTTTTTTGTCGGTCTTGGCGAAAAACCGTTTCGGGCAACCCAGTTGCTGAAATGGATTTATCAGGAAGGCGTCACTGATTTTGACCAGATGACCAACCTGAGCAAATCTTTGCGCCAGTATCTTAAAGAAAACTGCACGATTAGCACTCCGGAAATCGTCGCCGAGCAATTAGCCTCTGATGGCACTTGCAAATGGGCGATGCAAACTCATTGCGGCAATCGCATCGAAACCGTGTACATCCCCGAAGAAAAACGCGCAACTTTGTGCATTTCTTCGCAAGTCGGCTGTGCTTTGGCTTGTAGCTTTTGTTCAACCGCACAACAAGGTTTTAACCGCAACCTCTCGACTGGCGAAATTATTGGTCAGTTGTATCTGGCTCAAAAGCTGTTAGGTCCAGAACGCCGCATTACCAATGTGGTGATGATGGGCATGGGCGAGCCATTGCTGAACTTTGATAATGTCGTCGCGGCAATGAATTTGATGATGGATGATTTCGCTTTTGGTTTATCCAAACGCCGCGTCACCGTCAGTACCTCAGGCGTTGTGCCAGCGATGAATCGTTTGGGCGATGTTTGCGATGTCAGTATGGCGGTGTCTTTACACGCGCCTTACAACGAATTACGCGATCAACTGGTGCCGATTAATATCAAATACCCGTTAGATCAATTGATGGATGCTTGCCGCGAATACGCCAAAACCGGTCCGCGCAAACACATTACCTTTGAATATGTGATGCTAGACGGCATTAACGACAGCCAAGACGATGCTAGAAAATTGGTCAAGCTGTTGAAAGACGTACCGTCAAAAGTCAACTTGATTCCGTTTAACCCGTTCCCACAATCTAACTATCGCTGCTCGTAAAAAGCCAATATGTTGGCGTTCCGCGATACTTTGCATAATGCAGGGATTATCACCACCATCCGTAAAACCCGTGGTGAAGATATTGATGCTGCGTGTGGGCAATTAGTCGGACAAGTCAAAGATAAAAGTCGTCGCCATTTAAAACTGCAAGCGGCGGCAGGAAATCATCATGCGGCTTAACCGCTGTGGATTGATTTTAGCCAGCATTTTAAGCAGTAGCTGTGCCCGGCTCCCCGATTCTGGCGGTATTAGCAACAGCGAAAAAGCGCAGCTTAATCTGGAAATGGGTAGCCGTTATTTGGAATTAGGCATGTTAGAGGTTGCCAAAACCAAACTGGATACAGCGTTAAGTTTGGACGCCAATAATCCTGAAATTGAAAACAGCTTAGGGGTGTTTTACGAACGGATTAACGACTTAAACCAAGCAGGCGAGTATTATCAAAAGGCAGCAAAATTAGCGCCCGATAATGCCAGTATCCAAAGCAATTACGGCCATTTTCTTTGTCAGAGTGGCCATTATGCCGAAGGCATCAGCTTGTTACAAAAAAACCAAGCATCGGCATTAAACAAACAACCGTGGGTCGCAGCAACTAATTTAGGTATCTGCTACCAACAACAAAACCAATTAAACTCGGCTGAACAATATTTCCGCCAAGCCTTGCAAAGCCAAGCCGACTACCCGCCGGCTTTATTGGCCATGCAAAAAATCAGTTACCAGCATCGCCAATATTTATCGGCGCGTGGTTTTATGGAGCGTTATTTAAGTGTCGCCAAACACACAGCCGAATCGCTGTTGCTGGCCGCACAAACCGAACGCGCTTTAGGCAATAATCATTTGGCAGCAGACTACAGCCAGCAATTGCTGAGTAGTTTTCCGTCATCCGAACAGGCACAACAAATCAAATCCGCGATCAGCAACTAATCCGGCATCAACAAAAACATGGCAAAACAACAACAGGCTATTCAAGCTATTCGCGGTATGCACGACATACTGCCCGAACAATCACCTTACTGGCACTGGCTGGAAAGCAAAGCCAGACAAGTGCTAGGCGCTTATGGCTATCAGGAAATCCGTCTGCCTATCGTCGAAAAAACCGAGCTGTTTAAACGCTCGATCGGCGAAGTCACCGACATCGTTGAAAAAGAAATGTACACCTTCGACGACCGTAACGGCGATTCACTGACCTTGCGTCCTGAAGGCACCGCAGGCTGTTTGCGTGCCTGTTTGGAACACGGCTTGCTACACAACCAAAGCCACCGCTTATGGTATTACGGCCCAATGTTCCGCCACGAACGCCCACAAAAAGGCCGCTACCGCCAGTTTTACCAATTAGGCGTTGAAACCTACGGTATGCCCGGCCCAGACGTTGATGCGGAAATGATTTTGCTCACCGACCGTTTATGGAAAAAAATCGGCATTCGCGACAAAGTTGAATTACAAATCAATTCACTCGGCACCAGCGAAGAACGCGCCGCCTATCGCAGCACATTGGTCAGCTATTTTCAGCAGCATTTAGCGGTTTTAGATGAAGACAGCTTACGCCGTTTGGAAACTAATCCATTACGGATTCTGGACAGCAAAAATCCAGCCATGCAGGACATGCTGCAACAAGCGCCAGTTTTATTGAATCATTTGGGCGAAGACAGTTTGAATCACTTCAACCGCCTAAAAACCATGCTGGACGATTTGAGCATTGAATACAGTCTCAACACACGCTTGGTTCGTGGCCTTGATTATTACAGCAAAACCGTTTTTGAATGGGTCACCGATGAACTTGGTTCACAAGGCACCATTTGTGCTGGCGGTCGTTACGATGGTCTAATCGAACAACTAGGTGGCAAACCGAATCATGCGATTGGGTTTGCGATGGGCATGGAGCGAATTTTGGCTTTGGTTGAATTGCTTGAAAACGTCAACATTGCGCCAACCGTTGATGTTTACATGATTCGAGTCGGCGAAGCCGCTGAACAAGCGGGCATGATATTAGCCGAGCGGTTACGCGACCAAATCGATGGCTTAAAACTACAAGTCAACTTTGGTGGCGGCAGCTTTAAAAGCCAGTTTAAAAAAGCCGATAAATCTGGCGCTGCTTATGCCATCATCATCGGCGACGATGAAGCGCAACGTGGCGATGTCGCGTTAAAATCTTTACGAATCGAGCAAGAACAAATCACCCTCAACCATGATGACTTGATCGACCGATTAAAATCACACCTATCCCTTTAATTTAAGTAAGCAAAGAGAATCGACGTGGCAATTTACGATACCGAAGAAGAACAACTGGAACAGTTAAAAAAATGGTGGGAAAGCAATAATACTTCGCTGATTGCTGGCGTTGCGGCTGCTGTGATCATCGTAGCGGGTTTTAATTTTTGGCAAGCTCAGCAATTAGAAAAGCGCAGCCAAGCGTCAGAACTTTATCAACAAGTATTAGACGCTTCTGCGGCTAACAACAACGACAACATTGAAAAATTGTCAGGCCAATTAGCCAGTGAATACGGCTCATCAATCTATAGCAACTACGCGGCTTTGCAATTAGCCAAACTTAAAGTGCAAAAAGGCGATGTTGAAGCGGCAAAGGCAATTTTGCAAAAAGAAATTAAAAGCAATGAAAGCGCCGAACTACAACATTTAAGCCGCTTGCGCTTAATTCAATTATTACTGGAAACCAAGCAATACGAACAAGGTTTACAACTGATTGCCGAAGTTGATCCTGCTTCTAGCGAAGGTTTTTCTGCCAGCTATGACGAGTTGCAAGGTGATTTGTATGTCGCTATGGAACGTTATGACGAAGCACGTACCGCTTATCAAAGCGCGATCCGCAGTGGCTTCGCAACACCGCTGGTGCAATTTAAACTCGACGACATCGCAGTACCGGCTTTAGCAACCGGCGCTGCCAAGTAAACCTGATTAAACCCAAACTCTCATGTTAATGACTCGGAACCGTCGTTATTTACTAGCACCCACTTTGTTAGCTAGTCTTACCCTTTTAACTGGTTGCGCTGGGCTTGATGCTGGGCGCGATTTGATTTCGGGCTTAACCGAATATGTACTGGGGGATGACGATAACGCTGATCCACCGGCGACATTAGCTGAAGATTTTCAAGGCGAAATCCAAACCGAACCACTTTGGCAACACAGTATTGGTGACGGTGCAGACGGTCAATTTCTCAAACTGATTCCCGCTGTGCGTAGCGATATTCTATTTGTTGGCGACCGTCATGGTTTGCTACAAGCACGTAATTCGATCAACGGCGAGACCGCTTGGGAAACAAAAACCAGCTACAGTTTTTCAGCCGGCCCAGGGATTGGCGTTCACAGCATTTTCATGGGCACCAGCCATGCTGAAGTGATTGCTTTCGATAAAGTGACCGGCGAACAAAAATGGAACACTCGGGTTTCTAGCGAAGTGTTAGCAGTGCCTGTCGTGGCTAGAGGCTTGGTATTTATTCGCACCACCGATGGCAAAATCATCGCCCTCAATGAACACAGCGGTAGCGTAGTCTGGACTGTCGAACAAAGCGTGCCTGCTTTAAGTATTCGCGGCACCGGCAATCCTTTAGTAATTGACGACACGCTGATTGCCGGTGCCGCTAACGGCAAACTGGGCGCATTTCAAGTCAGCGATGGCAAAGCCTTATGGGAAGCGACTATCGCTATGCCATCTGGCCGTTCAGAAGTTGAGCGTTTGGTCGATTTGGACGTTGATCCAGTCGAACGTCGTGGCGCAATCTTTATCGCCAGCTACCAAGGCGGCACCTCATCGGTTTCTGAAACTGACGGTGATGTGATTTGGCGCAACGATAGCGTTTCGTCTTATACCGGTCTTAGCACCGATATGCGCTATCTCTACATCAGCGACACTCACGGTGATGTTTCGCAATTGGATCAACGCAACGGCGCAGCACTTTGGAAACAAAAAGATTTACACAACCGCCGCTTAACCGCCGCAATTGCTTACGATAATTATGTCGTGGTCGGTGATTTTGAAGGTTATGTACATTGGCTATCAATCACCGATGGCCGCTTGATGGGCCGCACTCGAATCACCAAAGCCCCCATAGAAAATACCCCCGTCGTTGTTGACGGCACTGTTTACGTTTACGCAAAAGACGGCACGCTTGCCGCTTTGAGAGTCAAATAATTTATGTTACCTGTTATCGCCCTAGTTGGCCGCCCCAACGTGGGCAAATCCACTTTGTTTAACTACCTGACCCGTAGCCGCGAGGCGCTGGTTGCCGACTATCCGGGCCTTACCCGCGACCGCCAATACGGTCGTGTCAAACGCGGTGAACGTGATTGTTTGGTTGTCGATACTGGCGGTATCACCGACGATTTAGAAGGCATTGACGCGTTTGCCAAAAAACAAGTCGAAATCGCCCTGCAAGAAGCGGATGTGGTGTTTTTCTTGGTTGATGCCCGTGACGGTTTGAATGCTTCCGATGAAGCGATTGCCGATATGCTACGAAAACTCGGTAAACCGGTCGTGTTAGTCGTCAACAAAATGGACGGCATTAACAGTAACACCGTCACTCACGAGTTTTACAGCTTGGCGTTTGGCGAGCCCATTCCGATTGCCGCCTCTCATGGTCGTAATGTCCATGACTTGCTAGAACGCATCGACGAATTATTACCACCGCTTGACGAAGAAATTATCGAAGAGGACCCGGGCATTGCGATTGCGATTGTTGGCCGTCCTAATGTCGGTAAATCGACATTGGTCAACCGAATTTTAGGCGAAGAGCGCGTAGTGGTATTCGATGAAGCAGGCACCACTCGCGACAGTATTTATATTCCCTTCGAGCGCAACGAACAAAAATTCACCATCATCGACACCGCCGGAATGCGCCGTCGTTCACGGGTTTCGTTGACGGTGGAAAAATTCAGCATTATTAAATCCCTGCAAGCGATTGAAAAAGCCCATGTGGTGATTTACCTGATTGACGCACGAGAAGGCGTTACTGATCAAGACGCTCACATTTTAGGCTTGGTGTTGGAAGCGGGCCGCGCCTTGATTATTGGCTTGAACAAATGGGATGGCTTGAGCGCTGAGCACCGCGAGATTGTTAAAAAACAAATCGAAATCAAATTAAGCTTCTTAGACTTTGCCGAAAAACACCCGATTTCTGCGCTACACGGCAGCGGGGTTGGCAAATTGTTTGATGTAGTCGGCAGTTTGTACGAGTCCACCATGACCGATATGTCGACTCCAGTACTGACCCGAATTCTGACTGATGCTATAAAAGATCATCAGCCGCCGTTAGTCGGTGGTCGCCGGATTAAATTGAAATACGCCCATCAAGGCGGTCGCAATCCGCCTATCGTGGTGATTCACGGTACTCAGACCGATGCTTTGCCAGGCGCTTACAAACGCTATTTGATGAATTATTTCCGCGACCAATTACAACTACGCGGCACGCCGGTACGTTTGGTGTTTAAATCGCCGGAAAATCCATTTCAAGGTCAAAAAAATCAGTTGACTGAGCGGCAAATGAAAAAACGCAAACGTTTAATCACCTTTAGCAAACGCAAAAAATAACCTTTGAGACTTCACTTATGGCAACTATTACCTTTCAAGGCCACC
>JBJSYX010000065.1:0-2422 GCA_046090005.1 Methylomonas sp.
TAGGTTTTCTTCCGCTGTCATCCAATCCAGCTCAGCTTGCTCCAAAGCCGCATCAACTTGGCTTTTCTGGGTCAATAATTGTTTTAATTGCGATTTGTTGTCCTCGCTGTAAATCTCAGGATCAGCAAGTTGTTCTTCTAATTCACGTTGTTGCTGATGGTATTTTTCCACCGCTGCTTCGGCTTTTTTGACCGCATCTAACAACGGCTTTAAGCGCTGGCGGCGGTCGGCGTCGAGTTTACGCTGATCTTTACGCGACACAGCACCTTGATTATCAGTTGCCACAGGCTCATCAGCAGCGCGTTTTTGCTCGGCCAACCAAACTTTGTAATCATCCAAATCACCATCAAACGGCTGAATTGCACCACCGGCGACCAATAACAATTGATCGGTCACCGAACGCAGCAAATGTCGATCATGCGATACCACCACCAACGCGCCTTGATATTCCTGCAACGCCACACTCAAAGCATGACGCATTTCCAAATCCAAGTGATTGGTTGGCTCGTCCAGCAATAGCAAATTCGGGTTTTGATACACCAATAGCGCCAGCACCAGACGGGCTTTTTCACCACCGGAAAATGGCCCAATCGGATCGTTGACCTTATCGCCTCGAAAATCAAAACCGCCCAAAAAATTGCGCAAATCTTTTTCAGTCGCCTGCTTATCCAACTGTTGCACATGCCAAAATGGACTTTCATCTAAACGTAATTGCTCTAATTGATGTTGAGCAAAATAACCGATGTGTAAATCCTGTGCAGTTTGCAGCTTACCATTCAAAGCTGGCATTTGCCCTGATAGCACCTTTATCAAACTCGATTTACCGGCGCCATTCGGCCCCAGCAAACCAATTCTATCCCCCGGACTAATCGACAATGAGGCTTTGTTAATGATGATTTTGTCGCCGTAGCCGATGTCGGCTTCATCGAGTTTTAATAACGGATTCGGCATTTTTTTCGGCGGCGGAAAGCTAAAACTAAACGGCGAATCCACATGGGCTTGAGCAATAAGCTCCATCCGCTCCAAGGATTTAATCCGGCTTTGCGCTTGTTTGGCTTTAGTGGCTTGCGCTTTGAAGCGGTCGATAAAACTTTGAATATGCGCCATTTCCCGCTGTTGTTTTTCGTAAGCGGTTTGTTGTTGCGCCAATTTTTCGGCACGCATCCGTTCAAAATCGGAATAGTTGCCGGTGTAGATTTCGGCTTTGCCTTGTTCAATGTGAACGATGTGGTCGGTAATGGTGTCGAGAAAATCGCGGTCATGCGAAATCAACATCAAAGTCCCGGGATATTTAATCAACCATTCTTGTAACCAAATCACCGCGTCTAAATCCAAATGGTTGGTCGGCTCGTCGAGTAACAACACATCGGAACGGCACATCAAAGCCTGCGCCAAATTCAAACGCATCCGCCAACCGCCGGAAAATGAACTGACGGCTTGCTGTTCCTGTTGAGTGCTAAAACCCAAACCATTTAATAAGCGCGAGGCTCGCGCTTGTGCGGTGTAACCACCGATATGATCCAATTGCGCATGTAACTCGGCCAATTTCAGGCCATCATGCGTTTGCTCTGCCGCTTGCAATTGTTGCTGCAATTGCCGCAACTCGCGGTCGCCATCTAAAACATAATCAATCGCCGAACAGCTTAAAGCCGGCGTTTCCTGCGCCACATGCGCCACTTCTAAATTCGGCGGCATCGAAAATTCGCCTTCGTCAGCATGTAATTCATCGCGCAACAAAGCGAATAAACTGGATTTCCCCGCACCATTGGCACCGGTTAAACCGATTTTTTGGCCTTTGTGGATAGTAAAACTGGCTTGATCAAACAACAAACGACTGCCACGACGAATGGCGATATTTTTAAAATTGAGCATGGTAATTTTGAAATAAAGACAGCGTAATGCCGAGTAGAGGGGATTTTATCGCGGACTGGCGGGAGGTGCTGATTGTATTTGGTTTTATCGTCATTGGTGCGGTGATAGGAATCGAACCTACGACCTTCGCGTTACGAGTGCGCTGCTCTACCGACTGAGCTACACCGGCTTGAGGATGATGCGGCAGGGTTGTGCGGGAATCTTAACGCAAATTTTCACGCAGAGAAAGATTGCTAACGACTATGGCTATCACTTGATTTTAAGCACAAATGTGCTCTTAATCTTTAGCTAATTAAAAAACATACTGATACAGTGATTATCTATTTATTAACTGTTAGAGGTTTGTCATGTCATTAAATACAGAATTGGAAACTTTGTTAAATAATTTGGATAACAGCCGCGAGGAGCTGAGTTTAAAGTTACATCTTGCTTCTATGGATGTGCGTGATGAATTTGAAGCAGCAGAAAAACAATGGCGGGAAATTAAAAACAAATTTAACGAAATTGCTGATGATTCAAAACAAAATTCTGAAGAATTTATCGACAAAAC
>JBJSYX010000066.1:0-7178 GCA_046090005.1 Methylomonas sp.
ATGAAAAACTGTTACTGTTCGGGGGTGCCATTCAGTTGGCTGGCTCGGTCAAAGGCCGTAAAGCTGCGCGTCACGCTACGTCTGACTGGATGGGAGATGATAGCGAAAGTACGGCGTCTATTCGCTTCGGAGATGATTTCAGTTGTCATTGTGCTTGAATTAGTTGGCATATCAATTGTTTATTATCGCGTTTTTTCGCTTAAAAAATAAGGGGTAGTCTGGTTTGGAGCTAATCATGCTCTTGCGCAGGCCCAAACATCCACCCGTGTAACCCCCTGATTTTTTAACGTGGTTGCTAACGCAGAAGCGGTTGAGCCGGTGGTGATGACGTCGTCAATAATCGCTATGTGTTGATAAGTCAGTGGTTTTGTTACTGCAAATGCCTGTTTGAGATTGGTTTGGCGTTGTTTGGCGCTTAGGCCGGTTTGATGGTCAGTATCACGGATTCGGGCGCAGCTGTTTAAATCTAACGGGATGTTGAGATGTTTGGCGACATGACGGGCGATTTCGATGGATTGGTTAAAGCCGCGTTGACGGTAGCGGTTGGGGTGTAGCGGCACGGCGATTAATGCTTGCGGGCGTTCGCTGCTATTGGCGATGTGTTCGGCCAGTAACTGACCGAGCAGGCGGGCGTTTTTGTAGTCGTGGTGGAATTTTAGTTGAGTGACTAGATAGCGGATGCTGGCTTGGTAAACAAATGGTGCATGAGTTTCATCGAAAGCGGGGGATTGTTTTAAACAATGGCCGCACAGTTGTGGGTTGCTGATTGGATTAGCAAATCGTGCGCCGCATTGGTAGCAGCAGTGTAGGTTTCTTGGCAGGTCGTGAAAGCAGGCTTGGCAGAGGTCTAAATCATTAAAGCCTGGGCTGCTGCATAAGATACAGCGCGGCGGCAGTAATTTGTTCTGTATAATATTCAGCCAGTTGTTCACTTTATTTTATTAAATAGGTTGATAAGTGCTGTGAAGCCATTTGACCTGCGATTGCTTGGAGATTACCAGAATGTCGGCCACCTCGGAACTGAATACAGTACGCCATGATTGGCAATTAAGCGAAGTTGAAGCTTTATTGGCTTTGCCGTTTAACGATTTGTTATTTAACGCGCAAACCGTGCATCGGGCTAATTTTGATCCGAATGAGATTCAAGTCAGTAGTTTATTGAGTATTAAAACCGGTTCTTGTTCGGAAGATTGTGGTTATTGCCCACAAAGTGCGCGTTACGATTCCGATTTAAAACCCGAAGCGTTGATGCCAATTGATGCGGTGTTAAAAGCCGCGCAAGATGCTAAAGACCAAGGGGCTTTACGTTTTTGCATGGGGGCTGCGTGGCGTAGTCCTAAAGATCGCGATATTGAGCGTGTGGTGGAAATGGTGCAGGGCGTTAAGGCCTTGGGCATGGAAACCTGTGTGACGTTGGGGATGTTGACCGACAAGCAAACTCAGGCACTAAAAGATGGTGGTTTGGATTATTACAATCACAATCTTGATACTTCCGAAGATTATTATTCGGAAATTATCACCACTCGCACTTACCAAGATCGTTTGGATACTTTGGAACGAGTGCGTGATGCGGGGATTAATGTTTGCTGTGGTGGCATTGTCGGCATGGGCGAGTCTGAAACTGACCGCGCCAAACTGTTGCTGCAATTAGCCACTATGCCAAGTCATCCTGAAAGCGTACCTATTAATATGTTGGTGCAAGTCGAAGGTACGCCTTTGCACGGTGCCGATGCGATGGACCCGATTGTGTTCGTGCGTACCATTGCGGTGGCGCGGATTTTGATGCCCAAATCGCGAGTGCGTTTATCGGCTGGTCGTAAAGAGATGAGTGATGAAATGCAGGCTTTGTGTTTCTTTGCTGGCGCTAATTCTATTTTCTACGGTGACAAATTGCTTACCACCGATAATCCAATGACCAATCACGACCAACAGTTATTCCAGCGCTTGGGCGTGTACATGGGCGGTTCTAGTTACGCTTAATGACGACTGGTTTTTACGATTTTGACGCTGAACTGCAAAGCCTAAATCAGCAAAGTTTGTATCGACAGCGGCGAGTGGTGGAATCGCCGCAATCGGTGCTGATGCAGCTGGATGGGCGGCAGGTTGTCAATTTTTGCAGCAATGACTATTTGGGCTTGGCGAATCATCCAGAAGTGATTGCCGCGTTTAAGCGTGGTGTTGATCAATACGGGGTTGGCAGTGGTTCGGCGCATTTAATTTGCGGTCATAGTCATGCTCATCATGCTTTGGAAGATGAATTAGCGGCATTTACCCGACGCGATCGGGCTTTGTTGTTTTCGACTGGTTACATGGCGAACTTGGGTGTGATTTCGGCTTTGGTGGGCCGTGGCGATAGCGTGTTAGAAGATCGCTTGAATCATGCTTCTTTATTAGATGGCGGTTTGTTGTCGGGCGCTAGATTTCAGCGTTATCAGCATCATCAATTAGACGATTTGCAGGCGCGGTTAGCGGCCAGCAAAGGCAAGGCTTTGATTGTCAGTGATGGCGTGTTTAGTATGGATGGTGATTTGGCTTTGTTGTCGGATTTGGCGAATTTAGCTAAACAGCATGGCGCAGGCTTGTTGATTGATGATGCGCATGGTTTTGGGGTTTTGGGTGCCAATGGTGGTGGCGTTGTTGAGCATTTTGGTTTGAGTCAACAACAGGTGCCGATTTTGATGGGGACTTTGGGTAAGGCCTTTGGCACGTTTGGGGCTTTCATTGCCGGTTCTGATGCCTTGATTGAGTATTTGATTCAAAAAGCCAGAACGTATGTGTTCACTACCGCGATGCCAGCGGCGGTTGCTGAGGCAACGCGGGTGAGTTTGCGTTTGTTACAGCAGGAAGCTTGGCGGCGTGAGCATTTGCAGGCTTTAATCAGGCGTTTTCGCGCTGGCGCTGAGCAGCAAGGTTTACAGTTAATCGACTCGGCAACTGCGATTCAGCCGATTATTTTAGGTGACAGCGAAAGCGCTTTATTAGCCAGTCAGCGATTATTGGCGCAAGGTTTTTGGGTAAGCGCGATTCGTCCACCAACGGTGCCAGCCGGAACTGCGCGTTTGCGGATTACGTTTTCCAGTTTACATACTGAACAGCAGGTCGATGCTTTATTGGAAGCATTGCCCAAGGCTTTGGCATGAGCAACATTCATTATCAAGTTTTTGGCCAAGGCCAGCCTTTAGTGATGATTCATGGCTGGGCGATGCATAGCGGCATTTGGCAATCGTTTGCTGAGCAATTAGCAGAGCATTGTCAGGTGATTTGTGTCGATTTGCCGGGGCATGGGCTTAGCGAGTCTATCGAACCTTTCTCATTGCAAAACATCAGCGATAGTTTGATACAGGGATTGCCAGTGCAGCGGTTTAGTGTTTTGGGGTGGTCGTTGGGTGCAACGGTGGCGATTGATATGGCGGGGCGTTATCCAGAGAGGGTGCAATCCTTGCAATTATTAGCGGGCAATCCTTTGTTTGTGCAAAATTCAGATTGGCCTGGCGTGAAAACGGAAATTTTGGACGCATTTGCGGAGCAATTAGCGAGCAATGTTCAACAGACTTTAGTCCGATTTTTGGGCTTGCAGGTTAAAGGTTTGCCAGATGCTAAGACTTTGTTGCAACACATTAAAGCGGCGGTGCAAGCGTATCCAGCGCCAAGTTTGCAAGCGCTGCAAGCGGGACTGCAAATTTTGAAAAACAGTGATGAGCGCTTGGCTTTGCAGCAATTGCAATGTCCGGTGTCGGTATTGATAGGGGATAGAGATACTTTAATTCCATTGGCTTTAGCTGAATCGTTAAAAAAATTACAGCCTGCTATTCAAGTTCATCTGCTAGAAAATGCTGGTCATGTGCCGTTTTTATCCCATTCTCAACAGTTATTGGAACGGGTGATTGCTGATTTATGAATCATCACGGTCAATTAGATAAAGCCAAAATCAAACAGTCGTTTGCCGCAGCGGCCGGTAGTTATGATGCTATGGCAGCATTGCAACGCCAAGTGGGTTTGGATTTGCTGAAAAAATGTCCGTTGCAAGCTGAGGCGGGTTTAGTGATGGATTTAGGAGCTGGAACTGGGTTTTTAACTCGCGCCTTAGGTGTGGGCGAGCATCAGTCCTTGTTAGCGGTGGATATTGCCATGCCAATGTTGCTAACTAGTCGGCAAAAAAATCAGCCGCTTGTGGTTGATTATCTGTGTGCAGATGCCGAGAAACTACCGTTAGCCAATGCTTCGGTGCAGCAAATTTATTCGAATTTGGCTTTGCAGTGGTGTGAAGATTTGCTGGCGGTTTTTACGGATTGTCGTCGGGTTTTGCAGCAAGATGGGCAATTGGTATTGGCGACTTTTGGGCCGGCAACCTTAAAAGAATTAAAAGCTGCTTGGGCGAAAGTTGATGATTTTGCCCATGTAAATCAATTTTATTCGTTGCAAGACATTAAGGGTTGTCTGCAACAGGCAGGTTTTAGTGATTTAAGTCTTGACGCGGTGATCTATCAAATGCAATACGATTCGGTGCTGGATTTGATGCATGAATTAAAAGGTTTGGGGGCGCATAACGTCAGTCAAAGTCGGAATCGCAAGCTGACTACTCGCCGCCAATTACAACAGATGATTAAACATTATGAAGATACTATGCCTGATGGCCAGATTATCGCCAGTTATGAAATTATTTTTGTGCGAGCTGTGCGATGACTGCGGGTTTTTTTGTCACTGGTACGGATACTGATGTTGGTAAAACCTGGGCAACGATTGCTTTGCTGCGTTGTTTGCAAAGACAAGGGTTGCAAGTGGCTGGGATGAAGCCAGTCGCAGCGGGTTGTGTTTGGCAAGATGGCCAATTAAAAAATGCCGATGCCTTATTGATGCAAGCTAATGCTTCGATGGATTTGGATTACGCGATGATTAATCCCTATGCCTTTGAGCCCGCTGTTTCGCCGCATTTGGCTTGTGGTGAGGTGGTGGTTGAATTGCCGGTGCTGGTTGATCGGTTTAAACAATTGCAGCAATTGGCTGAGTTAGTGGTTGTTGAAGGTGCGGGGGGCTGGTATTCGCCGTTGAGTGCTGAATTTGATAATGCTGATTTGGCACAGGCTCTAGGTTTGTCAGTGATTTTAGTGGTCGGGGTGCGATTAGGTTGTATCAACCATGCACGACTGACTTTGAAGGCGATTCAACAGGCGAATTTGTCTTGTCTTGGCTTGGTTGCTGTGGAAATTGATCCAATGATGCAAGCTTTTGAAGCGAATTTAGCCTATTTGCAACAACAGTTGGATGCGCCTTTGTTAGCGGTTTTACCGTATATTCATACGCCGGATTTTGAGTTTTTAAGTCAGCAATTTAATCAGGAAACTCTCAAAAAATTGATCTAAATCAAAAAACATCGGCTTGCTAAGGCGAAAATGCTTACAAGCGAGGAGGCTTGCCAATAGTAATGTTGACAGGCCTTTTTTATGTTTCGCCACTAAATCAGGTAAAGCTCTTCTGGTTTACCGAGGTATGATAGGTTAAAATTACACAGTTAATTTGCGATAATAATAAGTAAAAAGTAACAAAGCCTTTGTGGTGGTCTGTTACTGCGCTTCAATTCACATACGCATACAAGTTTATAACTACAATCGAGGAGGCTACTCCGTGAAGAAAACAAAGCAACTGCTCGCCTGTTTGGTTCTGATGACCTTGGGTCTAGGGACAGCACATGCGGACTATACACTCAACCTCATGCGAGGGGTGACGCAAGTCAGTAATGAAATTTACGATTTGCACATGCTCATCTTATGGATTTGTGTGTTTATCGGTATTGCTGTGTTCGGTACCATGTTTTATTCGATTTTTCATCATCGTAAATCGAAAGGACATAAAGCGGCTCAATTTCATGAGAATACAACCGTTGAAATTATCTGGACCATTATCCCAACATTGATTTTAGTAGCTATGGCTATTCCAGCGACTAAAGCCGTGATTGATTTGGATAAAGTTCAAGATTCCGAAATGACTATCAAAGTGACTGGTAAACAATGGTATTGGGATTATGAATATCTCGATAGCGGTTTACATTTTGAGAGCCACTTAGATCAAGCAAGCGAAAAAGCGCATCGCGTTAGCTCTATTGATCCTCGTTCGGTTCCAAACTATTTATTGAATGTTGATAAGCCATTAGTGGTTCCTGTTAAAACAAAAATTCGCTTTTTGTTCACTGCGGCTGACGTAATCCATTCATGGTGGGTGCCTGATTTAGGTTGGAAAAAAGACGCTAACCCAGGTTTTGTTAACGATGCTTGGACTTCTGTTGATAAACCAGGTGTTTATCGCGGTCAATGTACTGAATTGTGCGGTCGTGACCATGGCTTTATGCCTATCGTGGTTATTGCGATGGAAAAAGAGCAATACGATGCGTGGGTTAAAGCAGAGTTAGAAAAACAAAATGCTTTACCTGACTTAAGCAAACAAACTCGTGCTTCTTTATTGCTTAAAGGCGAGTCAGTTTATTTAACCAACTGCGTTGCTTGTCACCAGATTGATGGTAAAGGTATTTCAGGTTGGTATCCTGGCTTAAGTGGTAGCGCCAAAGTGACCGGTGATATTCATCAGTTAATCGGCTTCGTCCAAGCCGGTACCAGCAAAATGCCAGCATTCAAAAAATTACCAGCAGATCAATTAGCAGGTCTGATTACTTATATTAGAAATGCCCCAGAGTTGGGCAATAAAGTCGGTGATGAGTTACAACCTTGTCACGCTTTATCGCTTGATGAACTCGATGATTTATTCCCTGATATTGATAATGCGCCAGAACTATGCAAGCAAAACGGTGAAGTTAAACTTGATAAAGTTGTCGCTGAAAAAACTAATTAGTTTCAGATTGAACGCATTTTCTAATTTTTGTTGAGGTATTTAAGTATGACTGCTGTCGTAGCTGAACATGATGATCACCACGATCACCACGATCACGGCCCTGAGAAGGGTATTTTAAGGTGGATTATTACCACTAACCATAAAGACATTGGCACCATGTATTTGGTGTTTGCGCTGATTATGTTCTTTGTGGGTGGCACTATGGCTTTGATTATTCGTTCAGAATTATTCGAGCCAGGTTTGCAATTTGTGGATCCACAATTCTTTAACTCTATGACCACCATGCACGCTTTGGTGATGGTATTTGGTGCGGTTATGCCAGCATTCGTTGGTTTGGC
>JBJSYX010000067.1:0-5997 GCA_046090005.1 Methylomonas sp.
ATTCACTGATGCGCTCTAAAGTATTTTCGTGCTGAATTCGGTAATGAATTAAATCGGCGATAGTGCCAATTTTAAGGTTATGCTGTTTGGCGAAGATTTCTAAATCAGGACGACGAGCCATAGTGCCGTCATCGTTAAGAATCTCAACAATCACCGCAGCCGGTTCTACACCCGCTAAACGAGCAAAATCACAACCGGCTTCGGTATGTCCTGCACGGTTTAATACGCCGCCGGCTTGGGCCATTAATGGAAAAATATGACCGGGTTGCACCAAATCGCTGGGCTGAGCATTTTTCGCCACTGCCGCTTGGATGGTCAGTGCTCTATCAGCGGCTGAAATTCCGGTTGTGACACCTTCCGCCGCTTCAATCGACACTGTAAAGTTGGTGGTATAAGGGGTTTGGTTGTCACTGACCATTAATGGCAAACGCAGTTGCTGACAACGCTCACGAGTCAAGGTTAAACAAATCAGGCCGCGACCATATTTAGCCATGAAATTAATGTCTTCAGGACGGGCAAAAGCCGCTGCCATTAACAAATCGCCTTCGTTTTCACGGTTTTCATCATCCATAATAATGACCATTTTGCCTTGGCGCAGGTCTTCGATAATTTCTTCTATGCTGTTCATTTGATAAAGCCTGCTTGCTGTAATAAGGCTTCTGTGATGCTACCTTGCTGATGAGCCGCGGCATCGCCTTGCATTAATCGTTCTAAATAACGCGCTAGTAAATCGACTTCTAAATTGACTTCAACACCACCCTCAGCATTACCTAAAGTGGTTTCTTGCAAGGTGTGCGGGACAATGTTGACGCTAAAACAAGCCCCATCAACGCTATTGACGGTCAAACTGATGCCATTAATACAAATCGAGCCTTTTTCAGCGATGTATTTGGCTAAACTGTCTGGCGCTTTGAATTTGAAGCGAATCGAACGGCCATCGGCTTGTTTTTCAATTAATTTGCCAATCCCGTCAACATGCCCACTGACAATATGACCGCCTAAGCGGCTTGATGGTGTCATCGCTAATTCTAAATTGACCGCCACACCGGCTTTTGCCGATTTTAAGATGGTGCGTGACAGTGTTTCGTTGGAAACGTCGGCACAAAAATAATGATCGCCCAATTCAACGGCGGTTAAACACACTCCATTGACAGCAATACTATCGCCCAAGGCACAATCGGCTAATGACAATTTGCCTGTAGCAATTTTTAATCGACAATCACCACCGCGTGGCTGAATATCGGCAATCGTGCCGACCGCTAAAATAATGCCTGTAAACATCGCTACCTTTTAAATTTTCTGCGAACTTAATCTTAGCCTTAAATCCGGCCCAACTGCTCTAACATCCTGTAAATTAAATTGTTTTTTATCGTTTATCTTCTGTAAGTCTGGTAAACAAAACAGGCCGCGACCTTGATCACCGAGGACGCAAGGTGCCATATAAATCAGCCACTCATCAACCAAACCACTGCCTAATAAAGCACCGTTTAAAGTAGCGCCTGCTTCAACCCAAACCGTATTAATTTGTTGCTCGGCAAGTATTGTAAAAACTTGTGCTAAATCAACTCGACCATTAACTGCGTTGGTTTGAAATAGTTTGCAACCTTTTTCAAGTAATTGCTGCTGTTTTTGTTGATTATCGCAACAACTAAAAATCCAGTTTTCGGCCTGATTTTCAAGAATTCTGGCCGTTAAGGGGAGCCTTAATCGCGAATCTAACACGACCTTAATCGGTTGTTCCAAATCAAAATCGACGCGAGCATTGAGCTGTGGATCATCGGCAATCACCGTGTCAACACCCGTCAGAATCGCGCTACTTTCAGCACGCCAACGCTGCACATCTTGGCGTGCCTGCGACGATGTTATCCACTTACTTTCACCCGATGCCATGGCTGTACGCCCATCCAAACTCATCGCTAATTTACTGCGTATCCACGGTAAATTTTGACTCATTCGTTTGAAAAAGCCGCGATTTAATTCACCCGCTTCCCCTTGCAAAACCCCTAAAGTGACTTCAATGCCTGCAGCTTTAATTCTGGTTATGCCTTGCCCAGCAACCAAGGGGTTGGGATCTTGCATGGCAATCACCACCCGTTTGACACCTGCATTAATCAAGGCATCGCAGCATGGGCCAGTGCGCCCCGTGTGGCTACAAGGCTCTAAAGTCACATAAGCGGTTGCACCATTCGCATCCTGAGTTTTGCCTAAAGCATCCACTTCCGCATGAGCAAATCCGGCTCTTTGCGTCCAACCTTCAGCAATAATTTGATTATTTTTGACCAATACACAACCCACATGAGGATTTGGATCGGTCGTATAAAGGCCATTTTTGGCAAGCTTAATGGCGTGAGCCATATAAGCATGATCGTTATTAGCTGTCATGCTTCTGTAAATTGGCGATCATTTCGGTAAATTCGCTGACATCTTCAAAGCTACGATACACCGAGGCAAAGCGAACAAATGCCACATGATCGAGTTGATTGAGCTCTTTCATCACCAACTCACCTAATTCGTGAGCAGGAATTTCGCGCTCGCCTTTAGCCATCAAGGCTTTTTTAATTCGACTAATAGCAGCTTCAACGGCATCAGCTTGTACTGGTCGTTTTTCCAATGCCCTTTGCATTCCCGCGCGTAATTTATTTTCGTCAAAACTTTGACGGGCGCCATTTCTTTTTATGATGCGCGGCAATGCTAATTCAACGACTTCAAAGGTTGTAAAACGTTCTTTACAGGCAAGGCATTCTCGACGACGTTTGACTTGTTCGCCCTCATCAGCCAAGCGGGTATCAACCACCCGAGTATCTTGTGCAGAACAAAACGGACAACGCATATTGATAAGCCGAGTCTTTGTAAAAGGACGGCCATTCTATTACAGAATGGTTTTATCTTGAAATCGACGACCATTAGCTAACACATCACATCCATTCGACATGCCAAAATTTATGCAAAACAACCCAGTAAAATTTAACAGACTACGAAAACGTAAGTGGTTAATATAAAAAGAAAATAGCAATTAAAAGCTGATTAAAAGCGATGACTTTCAACAAAAAATAGCTTTTTTTGAAATTTAAGTTTTGACACGAAACATTTTTGAGTGTAAAAATTGCGCCGTCGACCAAAAAACAATACTAATTTCGACGAGCAATCTGATTGCGCATTTGAAAGAAGGCTTATTATTACAACAATGAAATAGAGGATTATAAAATGGCTGAGCAAGAAAAAGACAATACAATGACTGTTGTTATCGCAGTAACTCTTATCGCTATCATCGGTGTTTTCATCTTGAAAAGCCGTGAAACTGAGCATTTAGCAAACAGCGGTCAAACTACTGCAGCAGCTGAAGCTCAAGTTTTGGCTAAACACAAAGATTTCAACAATGACATCTTAAGCCAAGCAAAATAATTTTATTTGGCTTACTTAAAACCACCTTCTGATTCAGAAGGTGGTTTTTTTGTGCCCAAAAGATAACAAAATATGCATCTATTAACCAACAATCAGACCTTGCTCAATTTAATATTGAACAAGGCACAATCTTCAACAATTCTATTTAAGCTTCAATCTTAGCAAATGCACACGTCGATTATCGGCACGTAACACTTCAAAACAAAAATCATCTAGTTCAATTTTCTCGCCTTTTTTCGGAAAATGCTCAAGCCGCTGGACAATCAAACCGCCGATGGTATCGCATTCATCATCCTCTAAATCGGCTGAAAAATAGTCATTAAACTCTTCGATAGGTGTTAAGGCATTAACAATGAATTCTCTTTCACTTCGTTGTGAAATGTATTCTTGATTTTCATCTTCATCATGTTCGTCTTCAATCTTACCAACGATTTGTTCGAGAATATCTTCAATCGTCACTAAGCCAGCCGCATTGCCATACTCATCAACCACAATTGCCATGTGATTACGCTCAGTGCGAAACTCTTTCAGCAAGACATTTAAGCGCTTGCTTTCGGGTACCACACTAGCCGGACGCATAATGTTTTCGACTTTGAGCTTTTTATCAGCAAGAACGTGTCCCAACAAATCTTTTGCTAACAAGACACCAATCACTTTGCTGCGATCTTCTTCAATAACCGGAAAACGAGAGTGGGCAAATTCAACCACTAAAGGAAAAATGGTCTCCAACTCGGCATCGCCGGGCACTACAACCATTTGTGAACGCGGAATCATAATATCCCTAACCCGCATTTCGGAAACATGCATCACGCCTTCCATCATGGCCAGCGCGTCTGAATCTAACAAGCGTTTTTCTTGTGACTCTCTAAGTATTGCCAATAAATCTTCCTGATCTTGCGGCTCCCCAGTCAGAAAAGAACTTATACGTTCAATTAAATTTTTCTGATGGGGCTGGCTACTCGGGGGGTTACCTTCGCTCATTGCTCACTCTCTTCCAAATAGGGATTATTGATATTTAATCTGCTTAGGATTTTGATTTCTAAAGCTTCCATTTCTTCCGCTTCGGTATCATCCATATGATCATAGCCCAGCAAATGCAATACGCCGTGAATCGTAATATGCGCCCAGTGATCAAATAATGACTTGTTTTGCTGCTGAGCCTCACACGCTATCAATGGCGTACATATCACTAAATCACCCAACAAATCCGAATCAAATCCGTCCGGCGCTTCAAAAGGAAAGCTCAGAATATTGGTTGGACCTGATTTATGTCGGTATTGCTGATTTAATTCTGCACTTTCCTGATCATCAACTAAGCGAATCACAATTTCTGAATCTTGATCACCTTCCTGTAATACCGTATCCACCCACAACTGAAACTGTTGTTCAGTCGGATAATCGACATAGCTAGTCGCTAATTGGATATCAAGATAATTCATGTTTTTGCTGTAATTCGTATTTATCGTATGCAGCGACAATTCTTTGTACCAAAGGATGTCTGACCACATCACGCACCCCAAAAAAGGTGAAACTGATGCCTTCAACGTCTTTTAAAACCTGCAAAACATGCTTTAAACCTGACATTTTCTCGTTCGGTAAATCGATTTGCGTCACGTCGCCAGTAATCACCGCAGTTGAGCCAAAACCAATACGGGTTAAGAACATCTTGATTTGTTCGGTGGTGGTATTTTGCGCTTCATCGAGAATAATGAAGGAATCGTTTAAAGTGCGGCCACGCATAAAGGCCAGCGGCGCCACTTCAATAACATTTTTCTCTAATAATTTTTCAACCCGTTCAAACCCCAGCATGTCATACAAGGCATCATACAAAGGTCTTAAATAAGGATCGACTTTTTGCGCCATATCACCCGGTAAAAAGCCTAATTTTTCACCGGCTTCAACCGCTGGACGCACTAAAACAATTCGCCGCACGGTTTCATTTTGCAATGCCTCGACCGCACAAGCTACCGCTAAAAAGGTTTTACCAGTCCCCGCAGGACCAACACCAAAGTTAATATCGTGTTGGAGTATTTTTTGTAAATAATCTTGCTGATTTTGACCACGACCTTTAATCACGCCACGTTTGGTTTTGATGGCGACCAAGGCTTGATGTTTAGGCACTGGATTTTCCAGTAATTGATCAATGCTGGAATCTTGTAAACTTAAATGCACTTGCTCAGGACTAATGTCTTCCTTTTCAGCCAGTTCATAAAGTTTTTGCATCACAGCACTAGCGGTTCTTACCGCAACTTGATCACCAGAAATTCTGAAATGATTACTACGATTGGCGATTTCAACTTGTAAACGCTGCTCAATATGGCGCAGATTAATATCTAATTGCCCACAAAAATTGGAAAGACGCTCAATATCAGCGGGCAATAAAGTGATTTCTTGCGAAAAATGGTTGTGACTCACGATAATTTTGAATAATTTTTTCAACAGATGATTCGACCGCCCGCCCTCGCAAGGAATTCGGCAATGCTTCAGCAATTAACACATCAACAAATTGCCCCGTTAATCGAGGATGACCCGCAAAATTAACCGCTCGGTTATTTTCAGTTCTGCCGGTTAAATGTAATGGATTTTTTCTGGAAA